>JBAZHY010000318.1:0-3597 GCA_041652175.1 Pedobacter sp. | reverse complement strand
TTCTCACAAAAAACAAAATTTCCGGCTACAGCCATGAGCTGCTCTGCAAACAGGATATCCAGATGATCGTTATACTCTTCGTAAAGTGGAGTGTCTTCTAAATTAGGGTAAGGGTTATCGCGTTTTTCAAGAAGAGCCTTTCGGATCTTCTTCAGCATTTTCTCTTTAGAAGTAGTTTCTTTCATGAACTCGCTGTCTTTAAAAAAGGAAAAACCGAACATTTTTCATGTTCAGTTTTCCTATCCGGAATAATATTTTTAGTCTTGCGAAGAACGGTTTTCAGGAAGATCAATATTGTGATCTACCACGCCTTCGTGCTCAATAGGTTCTTTTGGCTGTACTTTTTTCTCTTCAGATGAAGAACCATTTACGAACTCATCGTAAGTTGTACGATTATCGAACGGACGTTTTCCTAAAATTTCTTCAAGATCAGACTGGAATAAAATTTCCTTTTCCAGAAGTTTTTCAGCCAGTTTTTCCAATCCTTCACGTTTATCCAATAATAACTGCTTCGTCCGGTCATAAGCCTTTTCGATCTGATTTCGCACTTCAATATCAATCATTTCTGAAGTCTTTTCAGAATAAGGTTTATTGAACTGGTACTCGCCCTGCGTATCATTGAACGAAACATTACCCACCTTGTCATTCATGCCATAAATGGTAACCATGGCATAAGAAAGCTTGGTGATTCGCTCCAGATCGTTTTGTGCCCCTGTAGAAATTTTATTAAAGACGATATCTTCAGCAACACGGCCGCCAAGTGTCATACACATTCCATCGAGCAACTGTTCGGTTGTATATAAAAACTGCTCTTTCGGCAGATACTGTGCATAACCCAGGGCAGCAACGCCCCTCGGAACGATGGATACCTTCACCAATGGATCGGCATGCTCAAGGAACCAGCCGGCGATAGCATGTCCGGCTTCATGGTAAGCAACAATTCTCTTTTCTTCAGGAGATATAATTTTATTCTTTTTCTCCAACCCACCGATTACACGGTCAACCGCATCCTGAAAATCCTGCATATCAACAGCTTCTTTGTTACGACGGGCAGCAATCAATGCAGCTTCATTACAAACGTTGGCAATTTCGGCACCCGCAAATCCCGGAGTTTGTGCCGAAAGTTTTTTGGCATCAACACCCTCTGCAAGTTTCAACGGTTTAAGGTGAACTTTAAAGATCTGCTCACGGCCAACCAGATCAGGCTTATCAATAGAAATCTGACGGTCGAAACGCCCGGGGCGCAATAAAGCGGTATCCAAAACATCAGGCCTGTTGGTAGCAGCGAGAATAATAATGCCAGAGTCAGTACCAAACCCATCCATCTCAACCAGAAGCTGATTCAGCGTATTTTCCCTTTCATCGTTTCCTCCCACAATATTGTTTTTCCCTCTGGCCCGTCCGATCGCATCGATCTCATCAATAAAGATGATACAAGGGGCTTTATCTTTTGCCTGTTTAAACAAGTCGCGAACCCTTGATGCACCAACCCCCACAAACATCTCAACGAAATCAGATCCTGAAAGTGAGAAGAATGGAACCTGCGCTTCACCTGCAACCGCTTTTGCCATCAGGGTTTTACCTGTTCCCGGAGAACCTATCAATAATGCACCCTTAGGAATTTTACCTCCAAGATTGGTATATTTTTTTGGATTTTTAAGGAAGTCGACAATCTCCATAACTTCCTGTTTCGCTTCTTCAAGTCCGGCAACATCATTAAATGTGATCGTAACCTGCGATTCTTTATCAAAAAGTGTTGCTTTCGATTTTCCAATATTGAAAATCTGTCCGCCGCCACCACCGCCGGCTCCTCCTCCCATTCTCTTCATGATGAATACCCAGAATCCAACTAACAGCAGAACAGGTAAAATGAATGACATGAACCATCCTGCCCATGGACTTTCTCTCGATTCAGAAATAATCGGGGTACGCTGATCAGCGGGCAAATCTTTCTCAGCTGCCATAACTTTAGACTCAAAACTTTCATAAGTTGCTGAGGTAAAGATATATTGAGGCCCTGCCGGAGCAGCATTAAAACTACTCTTGTTCCTTACATCATCATACTTTTTCTGGTCTAAACGATCCTTTTTAATGTAGACATCCACATTATACAGATCTCCGTTTTTATAGGCAACAAGCTTTTCAACATCTCCGGGCTTGAGCATTTCAGTCTCAAACTTCTGATAATTGATCATTTTGGCATTGTTTCCGCTAAAAAGATACTGAACGACGAAAAGACCCAGAATAATGATGGCGTAAAGCCACATAATATTGAATCTTGGGGGTTTGGGGACAATTTTCTTGCCGGGTATTTTTTTAATGGTCTTTTTAGAATCAGATCTATTTTCTTTCATTTTTTTGCAATATCTTATGTATAACGTAATGAAGCCCCTTATGGTTTAAGCACTTTGAAAAGATTGCATCTCAGCATCGCCCCAAAGATCTTCAATTCCGTAGAATTCCCTCTTATCTGTTTTGAAAATATGAACAACAACATCAATGTAATCAAGAATGATCCATTCTGCCTGTTGTATTCCTTCTTTTCTCCAGGGTTCAATTTTTAAAGCTTTAAAAACTTCTTCTTCAACACTCTGGGCAATAGCTTTAATCTGGGTGGATGACCCGGCATGACAGACGACAAAGTAATCGGCAACCGAGCTGTGAATATTTCTTAAATCCAGTCGTACAATTTCATTTCCTTTTTTCTCCTGAATTCCGTGTATGATGAGTTCTGAGATGGATGTTGATTCACGGACATTTTTATTTTTTACCATTAAAAAAAATTAGTTTTGATAAATTAAATAAAGCAAATCTTCATTGCAAAATAACACTTTTTCAGGACTATTCGTCGGTCAAAATCTAATTCGATTAAAAGAGGTAGACTCAACAAATACCTTTCTTAAGGATGCATTGTCAAAATCTACGCCATTTATGGATGGCACTGTTATATTGGCAGAGAAGCAATTTGCAGGCAGAGGTCAGTCAGGAAATTCATGGCAAAGCGAGGCTGGAAAAAATCTTACTTTCAGTATACTTCTGAACCCTGTTTTTTTACAGGTTGAAAAGCAGTTTGAACTTAATAAAGCGGTTAGTTTAGCTTTAAACGATGTTTTAAGCAAATATTTTAACGGGAGGGCTTATATCAAGTGGCCGAATGATCTTTATATTGATAATAATAAGATTGGTGGAATGCTGATTGAGAATATTGTTCAGGGTAGTCGGATTAAACATGCCATAGTTGGCATTGGTCTGAATATAAATCAGGGTCAATTTCCTGACAATCTGAAAAATATTACTTCCTTTAAACAAGAATTACATCAGGATTACGACTTAATGGGAATATTAAGCGAGATTTGCAGTTCTGTTGAAGCAAGGTATTTACAATTAAGATCCGGGGCATTGGATAAGCTTGATCATGACTATTTGAATAAGCTATATTTAATGCATCAATGGTCTGTTTTCAGATTTGATGGCCGTATTGAAAGCGGAAAAATTATGGGGGTTACTGGTCCCGGACAATTATTACTGGAAACTACAGAAGGACAAAGATTGTTCAATAACAAGGAAATTGAGTTTATTAATCCATAGAATATGAAA
>JBAZHY010000317.1:0-3613 GCA_041652175.1 Pedobacter sp. | reverse complement strand
TTTCTTTTCGGAATCTTTTTTTATTATTTTAGTTCGATTAGCCTGATTATAACATTAGGCACAATATTTCGTTATTTTGAACATAGAATTTTTATTTACAGGAACTAAAATGAATTTATTAAATAAATTATTATTCACCCTTGCGATACTCGCATTACCCTTTATCTCATTTGCCCAAAGTGCTCAAAATGAATCTCCAGTGGCTAACTGGCAAAATCTTGATCTTAAAGATAATGGTGTATTCGGTATCAGTACTGAAAAGGCATATAAAGAACTCTTAAAAGGAGAAAAATCATCCACTGTAATCGTTGCTGTCATTGATGGAGGAATAGATGAAGAACATGAGGATCTAAAAAAAGTAATGTGGGTCAACCCTAAAGAAATTCCCGGCAATGGTATAGATGACGATAAGAATGGTTATGTAGATGATATTTATGGCTGGAACTTTATCGGATCAGCAAAAGCAAATGTACATTATGACAATCTTGAGTTAATCCGACTGATTAATAAATATAATCCTAAATATGCCTCAGCATTAAATTCTACCCCGTTTACAGAAAGTGAACGAAAAGAGTTTCAGCTATATAAAAAACTGATAACTGATTATATGGATAAATTGCAGTCTGCCCAAATGGGATTGCAGAATACAACAATGATCAAAAAATATTTAGATGAGATTAAAGCTAAAATAGATAAGGAAAATCCATCAGCCGATGATTTCAGCTCTTACAAACCATCTAATGACCTTGAAGGACAGGTGTTAAAATTTGTTAAGCCCGAATTAAAGAAGCGTGATTTCAAGAAGTTTTACGAGGAGCTTCTTGATGGAATTAAATATTACGATGCACAGGTTAAGTATCATTTGAATGTTGATTTCGATCCAAGAAAAGATTCTGTTGGGGATGATTATAATAATAGCTATGAGCGTATTTATGGCAACAATGATATTACCGGTCCTGATGCCGAACATGGTACTCATGTTGCGGGTATTGTAGGTGCTGTCCGTAATAATGATTTAGGCATTAATGGGGTAGCGAATAATGTTAGGATTATGGCTGTCCGTACTGTTCCTGATGGCGATGAGCGTGATAAAGATGTGGCTAATTCTATCCGTTATGCAGTAGATAATGGAGCTAAAATCTTAAACATGAGTTTTGGAAAAGCTTATTCATGGGATAAAAAAGCTGTCGATGAAGCCATTCAATATGCTGTTTCTAAGGGTGCACTTTTGGTACATGCCGCAGGTAATGATGCAAAAAATACTGAGAAGGAGGATAATTTCCCTAACCGTTTATTTCAGGACAGCACAGGGCGTACAATGGGTACAGCATCTGCCTGGATTGAGGTGGGGGCAAGCAGCTGGAAAAACAATGAAGACCTGGTGGCAACTTTTTCTAATTTTGGAGCAAAAACAGTTGATGTCTTCGCACCCGGGGTAAAGATTAATTCAACCATGCCGGGCTCTACCTACAAAGAAAATGATGGAACAAGTATGGCTGCACCGGTAGTTTCTGGTTTAGCGGCTTTAATCTGGTCATACTATCCTCAGTTTACAGCCAATCAGATCAAAGAAATTATCATGAATTCTGTAACTAAAGTAGATTACAAAGTAAAGATCAAGGAAGATGGGGATAGTAAAAAAGTAAATCTTGGTGATATTTCTGTTTCCGGTGGTGTTGTGAATGCTTATTCCGCTATAAAACTTGCTGAAAAGATGAGTAAAGGGAATAAATCACGTTCTAAATAGATTTTATATAATTTCAAGAGGGGACGCCTTATCAGGGTCCCCTCTCAATATTAAACTGCACTTAGCCAGATCTGTTGGTTTCCTTTCACCTGATTCTCATTTCTGATTTCCCGCTCTATTTCTTCAATAGCTTTCATTGTTTTTAAAAATGAATCCGGAGTTACAGATATTGAATTGATCCCTTCGCTTACCAGGAATTTTGCAAAATCAGGAAAATCTGATGGGCCCTGTCCGCAAATACCAACCTTTACCCCCTCAGCCCCGGCTACCCTGATTAATGAGCTGATCATTGATTTTACTGCTTCATTACGTTCATCATAAATATGGGCTACGAGTGATGAATCCCTGTCAAGTCCCAGTACCAATTGGGTAAGGTCGTTGGAGCCAATAGAAAATCCATCTATTTTTTTTGCAAACCTTTCAGCCAGAATTATGTTAGAAGGTAATTCAGCCATCAGATATACCTCAAGCCCGTTTTCACCTCTTTTAAGCCCATATTCAGCCATGGTTTCATATACCTGATCCAATTCCTTTGGAGTTCTGCAGAAAGGAATCATCACAACTATATTATTCAGGCCCATCCCTTCCCTGACCATTCTGATTGCTTTACATTCCATACCAAAGGCTTCTTTGTACTCTTTAGAATAATACCGTGATGCCCCCCGCCATCCAATCATAGGATTCTCCTCTTCGGGTTCAAAATATTTACCTCCGGGCAGGTTCATGTACTCATTACTTTTAAAGTCGGAAAAACGTACAATTACCTTATTTGGATAAAATGCAGCTCCTATACGTGCGATTCCGTAAGATAGTTTTTTGATGAAATAATCTTCCCCATTTTCAAAACCTACGATCAGCTTGTTGATATTGCTACTCAATTCCGGATCGTTTAGGTTTTGATATTCCAGTAAGGCCATCGGATGAGCCTTGATATAATTGTTTATGATGAATTCTTCGCGGGCCAGACCTATCCCTTTACACGGCAGGTTAGCATAATGAAAGGCCATGTCAGGTGAAGCAACATTAAGCATAACCGGTGTAATAGTTTCAGGTAGATCGGAAAGATCAAATTCATGCTTCTCGAAAGGAATCAGGCCGTCATAAATAATACCTGTATCACCTTCTGCACATGACGCGGTAACAATTTGCCCCTTCTTTAACAGGGATGTAGCATTCCTGCAACCAACAATGGCCGGTACCCCCATCTCCCGTGCAACAATTGCAGCATGACAGGTTCTTCCTCCCTTATTTGTAATAATGGCTGAGGCATGTTTCATGATAGGTTCCCAGTCGGGGTCAGTCATATCTGTTACCAGAATGTCGCCCCTCTTAAAGTCTGTCAGATGTATTTGCCCTGCTTTTAGATCCTTGATAATGTGAACTTTTCCTCCGGCAATTTTGTCCCCAACTGCAATTCCTTTTAATATAATTTTTTGGTTTCTGTCTTCTTCTGAAATAATATATTCCGTGATTTTACCTGACTTTTTGAGAGAATGAACGGTTTCCGGCCTTGCCTGAACGATATAGAGTGCCCCGGTAATACCATCAACAGCCCATTCGATATCCATAGGGCACCAGGAGCCTTTGAGAACAGAGTAATGACTCTCAATCAACAGAACCCAATGGGATAGTTGAAGAGCCATTTCATCAGATATACAGAAGCGATTCCGATCCTCCGGATCTATATCAATTGTTTTTACACGCTCATCTCCGGTTTTGCCATAAACCATTTTTTTATCCTTATTACCCAGTTTCTTTTCGATAATTGCAGGATGTCCGCTTCTTAACGTCGGTTTAAAAACAATAAATTCATCCGGAGAAACCGCTCCCTGAACAATAAGTTCGCCTAAGCCGTATGACCCATTG
>JBAZHY010000316.1:0-3615 GCA_041652175.1 Pedobacter sp. | reverse complement strand
TCTGACTTTCCACCCTAATGGACAATATGCCTACCTGGTTTTAGAGATGGGGGCAGCAATTGTGGTTTTTGATTATAATGATGGTATACTGAAACCTAAACAGACAATAACCATGCTATCTCCTGAATTTAAAGGTAAAGTTGAAGCTGCGGACATACATGTTTCACCGGATGGAAAATTCTTATACGCCTCAAACCGGGCTGAGGCCAATGATATTGTTATCTATTCTATTGCTAAAAATGGAACTTTAACTTATACAGGCCGCCAAACTTCACCTATTCACACCCCCAGGAATTTTGCCATAGATCCCAGCGGTAATTTTCTTTTGGTTGGTAATAGTGCCACCAATGAGATCATTGTTTTTAATAGAGACAGGAAATCAGGCTTAATCAGGCAAAGCGGACAAAAGATTCTGGTAGACAAACCGGTTTGTTTGAAATTTGTTGCAGATGATTGAGAAATTCAATACAATAACCCGTCGACTTGAATTTTTAGTGAAATATTTATTAAATTGAAAAATCTTAGCTATCCTGCAGATATTCTTTGGTTACCTATACTTTTCAGGTCAAAAAGAAGGATAGCGGGGATTAAATATTCGAATGAACAGAAAAAAATTTTTAACCTCGGCTTCAGTGCTCGCATTGGCTTCTATTCCAGGAAGGTCTTTGCTTTCCGCGACGCTGAAAAACCCGTCTAAACTCCTTCCCCTGGTCGATACCCATCAGCATCTTGCTGATATCGCTCGTTTTGGCAAGGATTGGGCATCACCACCAGTACCGGGTAATTATGATATGAAGGCATATATGCAGGCAACTCGTAATGTCAACATGGTTAAAGCTGTTTATATGGAGGTAGCCGTGCCTGTAGCCAGAAAACATGAAGAAGCACTTTATGCTATCGAAATGTGTAAAGATAAATCAAATCCAACTGTCGGAGCTGTAATCAGTGCTGATTTACGAAGTCCTGATTTTGAAACATATATCACTCAATTTAAAGGTTCTCCATACATTAAAGGGATCAGACATGGTTTCCGCTCTACATCAGAAATGCAGGATCCTCAAGTGATCAGAAACGCTAAGGTACTCGGTGATCTCAATATGAGTCTGGATTTTACTATTCCTCCAGCATGGCTTCCGGCAATCTCAGACTTAATCAAAGAATGTCCGAACACCCGTTTTCTTGTGAACCATTGTGGAAATGCCGATCCCAGAGCCTTCATGGATCCTTCTGTTGCAGGTGGAAAAGCTAATCATGATGCCAATGAATGGATTGCTTCAATGAAAAATGTGGCAAAGAACAGGAATGTGGTCTGTAAAATTTCAGGAATTATCTCCATCAGCTCAGGGTATCCAAAATCTGCTAAAACATTAGGTCCGGGCATTAATCATTGTCTGGATATTTTTGGACCCGACCGTGTAATGTTTGCTTCAGACTGGCCATGGTGTTTGAAAGGAAGTGAGCTTGAGAATTGGGTTAATATTTTGAAAGAAATAGTCAAAAACAGACCATATAAGGAACAGAAAAAACTGTTCCACGACAATGCTGTTAAATTCTACAATATATAAGACTTAAAATTCCCTATTCTTTTTTCTTATGATGTTTTCATCTCCCCACAATCGGAATACACTTTTCTTTACGATTGTTTACATTCTGATATCTGTTTCATTAATATCCTGTCAGAATAATTCAGAGAACAAAGAATGGGATGTGTATGCGGGCGGCAAAGATCGGCAGGCCTATTCCTCACTAAGCGAGATCGACACCAACAACGTCAAAAATTTAAAGGTGGCATGGGTTTATCATACCAAAGACGCTGATAAATCAAGCCAGATCCAAACCAATCCATTAATCATTGATGGTATTTTATACGGTACCTCACCTCAGTTGAAACTCTTTGCAGCTGATGCTGCAACAGGCAAAGAAAAATGGGTCTTTGATCCTGCACCAACAATGCTGACCGACAATGCCGGAAAGCAGGGCTATGGCCTCAATGTTTGTCGGGGGATAGCGATCCATAAAGGGAAAAATGATGAGCACCGGATCTTTTATACCGCCGGATCATCGCTTTATTGCATCAACAGTATAACCGGAAAACCGGTCAGCGACTTTGGCCGGGACGGACGGATTTCCTTACATGATCATCTGGAAATGAACCGCGATATCAGTAACCTTAGGGTGACCTCCACCTCAGCCGGCATTATCTACAAAGATCTGATCATCATGGGAAGCAGTCTTTCTGAAGAAGAGGAAGCCGCACCAGGACATATCCGGGCCTATGATGTGTATACCGGAGAACTGAAATGGATGTTCAGAACCATTCCTGCTCCCGGAGAAAAGGGTTATGAAACCTGGGAAGATCCGGAAGCTTATAAATATGTGGGAAGCGCGAATGCCTGGGGTGGTTTTAGTCTGGACGAGAAAAGAGGAATTCTTTATGCTTCAACAGGCACTGCCAATGCAGATTATTACGGAGGTAAACGAAAGGGCAATAATCTTTTTGGTAACAGTATTTTAGCACTGGATGCAGCCACAGGTAAATACATCTGGCATTTTCAGGCAATCCATCATGATTTGTGGGATTGGGACTTTCCAACAGCTCCTGCACTCTTAACTGTAAAAAAAGATGGCAGGCCGATAGATGCTTTGGTACAAACCAGTAAACAGGGCTACATTTATTTGCTGGATCGTGTTAGCGGAAAGTCGGTCTACCCCATTGTTGAAACTCCGGTACCCGTTCATTCAGACCTGGATGGTGAGCAACCCTCACCTACACAACCCATTCCCACCGTTATTTCGGCATTTGCAAGGCAGGGTATTTCTGAAACCGACCTGAATACAAACATCCCTGATTCTTCCTATCAGGAACTTTTGAAACGGTTTCGCTCGTATAAAAGTGGTCCGATGTTTACTCCCCCAAGCATAGAGGGTACTCTGGTATTTCCCGGGCTTACCGGTGGAGGGGAATGGGGAGGCCCTTCTGTAGACCCCGAAAGTGGGATCATGTATATCAATGCCAATGAATTACCCTGGATTGTAACGATGCAGGACACCCGGATTGAACAGCCTGTAAAAAAGAAACAGACTAATCTGGAAGCCGGTACGGTTTTATATACTAAAAACTGTAGTGGCTGTCATGGTACCGATCTGAAAGGTTCTGGTAACTTCCCGGCCCTGGTTGAGCTGAACAAGCGATATAAAGAAACCGATTTTAAAAACCTGGTCACTTCAGGAAGAAGAATGATGCCGGCTTTTAAAAACCTAAGTGAAGCCGATAAAAATGCCATTGCCTCTTATCTGTTGAAAATTGAAACCAAACAAGGGGATGAATACGTCCCGGAAGTTAAGAAAAAACATCCTTTCTATGAGACACCATACCGGCTTGGGGGAATCAAGCAGTTTTTAACTTTGGAAGGATATCCGGCAGTAAATCCGCCATGGGGTACACTTCAGGCCATTGATCTTAACAACGGTAAAGTTATCTGGAAGGAAATCTTGGGTGATCATCCTGCAATGAAGGCCAAAGGTATCCATTCGGGAACAGAGAACTGGGGCGGATCGGTAGTTACTGCCGGCGGACTGGTATTTATTGCAGCGACAAGCGATGAGATGTTCAGG
>JBAZHY010000315.1:0-3620 GCA_041652175.1 Pedobacter sp. | reverse complement strand
GTGTGTAAACAGTCGCTTCGATTGATTTACAAAATGTTACCTTTTCAGGATAGGCCTGTGCTACTTTATGCAAAAACAGTTCATCATCGCCTGAAGCCAGATCATCTATGCCCTGAAACCCCTTTAATTCCAAAAAAACATCCCTTTGGTAGGCTAAATTAGCACCATTACAGGTAGAAGGTATTTTATTCCCAAATCCGGCAGCTCCCAGTCCTATCAGAAATAAAAACTCCAGACTTTGTGCCCTCTCAAAACTGTTTCTTTCCTGAAAATAAGCTACAGGAGAGGATATTAACTTATAATCGCCCGATTCATACAGACTAACAATAGTAGATAGCCACTGAGGTCCCATTCTACAATCTGCATCGCTGGCAACAATTAGTTCAGCATTTGAAAATTTTACAGCTTCAGAAATCGCTTTCTTTTTATATGAGTTCAATATATGTCCTTCATTAAGCCTGATCAGTTTTACACCTCTGGATGCATATGATTGAACGATATCTGCAGTACGGTCTGTCGAATGATCGTCTACAACTATGAGTTGAAAAAGTTCCGAAGGATAATCCTGGGACAGAATATCTGAGATGGTTTTGTCAATATTCGCCTCCTCATTCCGGGCAGCAATCAGGACACTTACACTTGTTTTGAACTCTTTACTTTCCAAAACAAATACTCCGATTTTCTTCCATCCCAATCGAAGGAATAGCATAAGAACCATATAAATCAGACTCAGAATCAGAGTCAGGATACTAATTAGAAGAATTATCAAAGAATTTTAGTTTTAATACGAATACCGAGCCTAAAATAGCCGGAATAATTAAATTCAGAACCCAAATAAACGCAAATGAAGCCATTATTGCAAGATCATGATCTGTAATAAAGGCAAAAAGATAACTTGCAGTGCCTACTCTTACGCCAACATTAAACAAATCAATAGAAGGAAGGGCAGATTGAATAAAATATAGAATAAAAAGGAACATAACCATATCAAGGACTCTGATATCAGGTATGAGTAAATGAATAACCAGATAATACTGAGTGGTAAATACTAAATAACGCAAAACGCAATAGATCACTACTTTGAATAACTCTGATACATTATATCTGGAAAATATTCCAAAGAAACGTTTATATCGTCGTATGAACTTTATCCTTGATAACAAACCGTCTATCCAGTGGATATTAAAATAAAATAACAGAAAAAATCCGCAGAAAATAAATATCAGAAACCCAATCCCAAAAAGCAAAAACGGATTAAGATTCATAAAATTGGATAAAAACCAGAACAAAGCCAGAGCACCAATAACATTAGTTACAACCAATTGTCCAAAGGATCCTATACTCATTGCTACAACTCCTATAATCCTCTTCCTTGGCGGGAGAAACAACACCCTGCCACCGTATTCCCCAATGCGGTTAGGAGTAAAAATCGCCCAGGTAAGGCCACAAAAAACCGATTCAACAGCCTTCCAGATGCTTATATTTTCAATTCTTCGAACAAGATACCTCCATTTTAAAGACTCAAGAAACCAGTTCAAAAACATCAGCAGGGTCACTACAGATAAAACAAACCAAACCCTTTTAACAGATAAATCATTCAAAAGCATCCTAAAATCATCGATACTCTGATTATTGTTGAGTTTTTTAAATATATAGCTGAGAGCAAGACCTATAATAATGATCTTGATACAAATACTTAAAAAATTCTTAGTCCGGGGATTCAATTTATAATTTTATGCAATGTTAAGCAAAAGCTGCTGAGTATTTATACTTTGAAATGCAATCTGACATAAAGCTAAAAAGAAGCTAAATCCTTAATATTGCAGAAAATGTTAAAAGAGAAATCAAATGAGCGAATCATTCTGGGTATTGATCCGGGAACCAGTGTGATGGGCTATGGCATTGTCAGGGAAGTCAGAAACGACTTAAATCTGGACTGCATGGGTATTGTTAAACTCGATCATCTTGATGACCATCCTCTTAAGCTTAAACATATTTTCGAGAGAACCGTAGTACTTATAGACCAGTATAAACCTGATTGTCTGGCCATTGAAGCTCCGTTTTACGGAAAGAATATTCAGGTGATGCTAAAACTGGGCCGCGCACAGGGCGTGGCAATGGCGGCTGCATTATCCCGTAGCTTACCTATATTCGAATACTCTCCTAGAAAAATCAAACAATCTATTACAGGAAATGGAAATGCTTCCAAAGAACAGGTTGCTGCCATGCTGAAAACGCTGCTGAAGTTTACAGAAACTCCGGAGTTTCTGGATGCAACAGACGGGCTTGCAGTAGCGGTATGCCATTCCTTTCAGAAAATAAGTACTGATGGCAGCAAAAAAAGCTATTCAGGCTGGGATGCTTTTGCTAAAGACAACCAGAAAAGGATAAAAAAATAAGGAATTAAAGTTGTTCACGGATCTTCTCTGCAATCTCTGCCAACTTCTCTTCACTTAATTTCAGCTTTGGTCTGCTGAAATTCATATCATCCATCGTATTGATTGGAATCAGATGAATATGAACGTGAGGAACTTCCAAGCCAATCACACTTAATCCGATCCGTTCGCAGGGAATGGCCTTTTTAAGACCGGTTGCCACAATCTGTGCAAACATCATAAGGCCGACATACGTTTCACTATCAAGATCAAAAATGTAATCAATCTCCTTCTTTGGTATAACCAGAAGATGCCCTTCAGTAAGAGGATTAATATCCAGAAAAGCCAGATATTCAAGAGTTTCTGCTACCTTATGAGCAGAAATCTCACCTGATACAATTTTTGAGAAGATTGATTCCATTTTTTTCTTATTTAATCTTTATACTATATTAATTACCTGCTGATCTCAATAATCTCAAATTCAATTTTCCCCGCAGGAACAGCAATTTCAGCTTTGTCTCCAACAGTCTTACCCAATAAACCCTGAGCAATAGGCGACTTTACCGATATTTTCCCCGATTTAAGATCAGCCTCTGATTCGGAAACCAGCTGATAAGTCATGGTAGTACCGTTATTTATATTTTTTATCTTAACGATAGATAAAGCCAGCACTTTTGACGTATCCAGCTTAGATTCATCAATCAACCGTGCATTAGCCAGCACATTGGTAAGCTTTGCTATTTTAGATTCATGATGGCCCTGAGCTTCTTTTGCAGCATCATACTCTGCATTTTCAGAAAGATCACCTTTATCTCTGGCTTCTGCAATCGCCTTTGATATCTGAGCACGGCCTTCAGTTTTTAATAAATGCAATTCCTCTTTTAATTTCTCTAATCCTTCTTTGGTATAATAAGTTACTTCCGTCATATCTCACACAGTTTATTTTGGTTAACTCTAAAAAACAAACAAGACTATGTCGGCCTAAGCCAATATAGTCTTGCTCGTATCAACACGAAGATAATATTTTTGATTTTAGATTTCCAAATTTCTCTTTGCAAATCCCAGCTTGAAAATTTATATCCTTCGAAATCAATCAGTAAGATCAGGCATCAATGCTCTGAGTTTCCCGGCAAGTACTTCAGATATTTTCCTGTAGGATTCATGTGTCCAGCCGGCAATATGCGGACTCAATAGTACTTTTTGGCTTGTTCTTAATTCCTCAAACCAGGTTTGTTCAGCAAGTAC
>JBAZHY010000314.1:0-3632 GCA_041652175.1 Pedobacter sp. | reverse complement strand
TTTCCTCATCACATAATCATTCAGGACAAATTGATGATAAGGTATATCTACTGTCTCGAAGATCGTGAAACCGGATTTCAGATAGAAATTCTGCGCATTGTTTCCACGGTTTACATTTAATTCAAGGGTATCAGCACCAAGTTTTTTTGCTGAAGCTGAAATATGCCTGATTAATTCTTTTCCTGTTCCTTTTCCCTGCTCTGATGGCAGGATATATAATTTGTGGATCTTACAAACCTGTTTATCCGTATCACTTTGAGAATAGGCAGCAAAACCGGTGGGAGTATTCTCTCTTTCAGCGATTATAAATTCAGTTCCTGATCCCATTTGTTTTTCCAGACTTTCTTCAGAATACATATCCTCAAGCATAAAATTTATCTGCTCGTCAGAAATAACATGGGTATATGTTGGCCACCAGACTTTCAGGGCAAGTTCCCTGATAAGTGATATGTCCTCATGGCTTGCTTTCCTTATAATGAGCATACTAAATAGTTTCTGCTAAGAAAATAAAAGGCTGTTCAAAAGAGAGTGAATAAAACCCATCTTTTTCTGTTTCAAAAATATGATCTTCAAGCCTGATCAGTCCGCTGGTTTGCAGATGGTGTACCTCATGAAGCAGCTCTATTTTTTCCTTGGCCGGCAACCATTTACTGAATCCTGATCTGACCGGGAATATTTTTTTATTGCCTATAAATACTACAATATCGATCTCATCAACAAAAAGGGCATAATCTTTAAGTACGAAGGTATTGATAATTATATTCACTGCAGGGTACTGTTCTCCGACCAGAAACTTTAAAGCATCTTCCAGCGGATCGGTGTCAGTGATGATCAGACGGGTACTTTCCTGAGTTTTAAAATGTGGATTCTTTGTAACAACAGCATCAATTTTAAAGGCCATTGCATCGGTTTCTTCATAAATATCTTCATGAACAATCACCGTTGGACTCCATTCCAGAATCTGACCCAGATTTTCATCTTCAAAGCCACTAAGGCTCATGATGAGTAATGCCGGTTCCTGCTTTTCGCGAATGATGTGATGTGAAGACATACATCAAAAATAGGAAAGGCTTTTAATAGTAGAGACTTAATAGATTTTTTTATAAAAATCTTTAACTACTCCGGCAGGATCTTCTGCAAGGTTGATAGCTGAAGAAACTGCTATTCCATAGATACCGGTTTGTAGTAATGCTTCAATATGTTCTGACTTCACTCCGCCAACTACCAGAACAGGAAGGTTAATATTTAGCTTTTTCATATTATTGCTGATTTCCCTGTATCCTTCAATGCCTAGTAAAGGAAAACTGTTGGGCTTGGTATCGGTATGGGCAAAGGGGCCGCATCCGGCATAATCCACAGCACCGGAATTGAAAATGTCCTTAATATTATCCATGCTATTGGCAGATGCACCAAGTGTTTTTTCTTCAGTGATGATCTCCCGGATCTGCACAAAATCTGCCTGCATATCTTCAATATGAACACCCTGGGCATCAACTTTATCGAGTAAATGATAATGATCGGTCAGAATAAGTGTCGCACCCCAGTCGTCACAGATCGAAGCAATCTGATGAAGTTCCTGAATCATTTCCTCATCTGTTTTTGAAAAACAGCGGTATTGTATCCAGTTGGCACCTGCTTTACAGGCAATTTCTGTTTGTTCAATATGACTGCGATGAGGCAGATCCTGGGTCAGGTAGTGGAATTTGGAGATGTATTTTTTCATATTGTGGAGATAAGTCTGACAGTCCCGGATCATCCGGGACTGTCAGACTTAGGATTAAAATTTCAAACTAAGTGAAAGTAAAAAATTTCGCGGTGCCTGCGGATAATAATAATTTTCAGTTGTGAATGTACCACCGTACATATAACTGAATGTATACCCGTTGGCTTCATACAGCTCTGAGAAAATGTTATTAAACAGCAAAGTCACACCGATATTCTTAACTCCCCTGATGGATGTATTGTATCTCAGACGTAAATCGTTTACAAAGAAAGCATCAAGCTTACGGCCCGAATTGGAGGTATTATCAAGATACTGTTCGCTTACGTATTTGCTTATAAGGGCAATCTCAGTTTTTTTGAATGGCAGGAAGCTGAATTCTGACGATCCGATAAACTTTGGTGAGAAGGCCAGATCTGTATTTGTATAATTATTGACGATCTGTCCGCCATTATCATAATCATCTGCATATTCTGTGAAATTTTTGATTTTATTCTCACTGATTGCTGCAGTAAACCCCCATGATAACTGATTGTTAATTTGCAATTTACTATCTATTTCAAGTCCGATACGATGGCTTTCGTCTACATTCTGACGGATATACTCACCTACATCATTTACTTTTCCGGTTAGCACCAGCTGATCTTTGTAAAACATAGCATAAGCATTCAAACCTGTAGTAAACCTGCCTTTTCTGAGACGGTAACCTGCCTCAATATCTGTCAGGTTTTCTGATGAAGGACGGTTCGCCGGGGTAGAATTAATATAATCATCGCGGTTTGGTTCTTTATTGGCAACGGCCGCCGAAGCATACAGACTGCTGCCCGCTTTCAGGTCATAGCTGAACCCAATTTTCGGATTGAAGAAATTCAGCCTGTCCGACTGATCCAGATTCATTCTGTTTTTATCGGTTCCGCTTACCTTGTAGTCAATGCTTCTTAGCTGCAGATCAGCGAAAAGGTTTACCTTGCCAATCCTGTATTCGGCTTTTGCATAGGTGTTAAAATCGGTTTTAAAGCCGTTTCCATTGTAATAGCGCGGTATGCTGTTACTGATTGGAATAAACTGACCTCTGATAACTTCTCCGAAATGATCGCCATCATACTCATTATAAGCCCCGCCTAAGGTGAAGTTAAAATCCTTTGAAGGTGTGTAATTTAGCGAATAGGTTATTCCATAAAAATTATTATCTAACCAGCGGCGTCTCACCAGATCGCTCCTGCTAATACTTATACCGCCTGTGGTATAGGGTGCTATTCCGTAATTTGAAAGGTTTTGATCTTCTTTAAACTCCTCATAATATCCCCTTCCATGAGTATAATGAAGGGCTGCGTTTGCAGAAAAAGCAGAAGTGAAAGTATGGGAATACAAGAGCTGATAGTGGTCCTGAATATAATTATCTGTCTGATCGTCGTATGTAAATCCATTAAATGTACGGTTTGTTTTCAACAGATTTTCTGGCACTCCATTCCATGCCTGATATGTTTTCTCTGAGCCTGAAAATACATTGGCACGTAACAGATCTTTCTTGCCATACCATGCCGCACTCATAAAATAGGATTTTAGTTTTGAGGAAGCGCGATCCATATATCCATCCGATTGAATTCTGGATAAACGGCCGTCCAGGCTGAACTTGTTGGCAATGAGTCCGGTTCCCAGATTAATAGTATTCTTAACGGTCTGGTATGAACCGATCGTATTATTGAACTCTGCATAGGCCGAGTCATGTTTGGTAGTAGTCTGGATATTCAGACTGCCCCCAAATGCTCCTGCTCCGTTAGTAGAAGTCCCTACACCTCTTTGTATCTGAATATTATCAACCGATGATGCAAAATCCGGCAGATTTACCCAGTATGTTCCCTGGCTTTCCGGATCATTATAAGGAATACCATTGATGGTAACATTCAGACGG
>JBAZHY010000313.1:0-3641 GCA_041652175.1 Pedobacter sp. | reverse complement strand
TAGCTTTATTAAAATGCATTCGATAGATCAACTTCAAACCATCATTAACAAGGCAATAGCCGATACAAAATATACAGAACAACCTCCGGAACTTTACGAACCTATATCCTACCTGATGCAATTGGGTGGGAAGAGAATGCGTCCGGTGCTGGTACTTGTTGCAACAGAGTTATTTGGCGGCGACATAAAGAAGGCAATTGATGCCGCTATTGGTATCGAACTCTTCCATAATTTCACACTGATGCATGATGACATTATGGATAAAGCTCCGCTCAGGAGAGGAAAACCAACTGTTCATGAAAAATGGAATGAAAGCGCAGCAATCCTATCAGGCGATGTCATGTTTGTTGAGGCCTATAAGTTAATGATCAAGGTTGATGATAGCATCCTACGTAAAGTATTGGATATTTTCAGCGATACTGCATCAGGTGTATGTCAGGGGCAGCAGGAAGACATGAATTTTGAACACAGGGATGATGTAAGCATTAATGAATACATTGAGATGATCCGGAAGAAAACCGCAGTTTTACTCGCCGGCAGCATGCAGATTGGTGCCCTGATCGGAGGAGCCGGAAAAGCACAATCTGAACTATTGTATTCTTTTGGCAAAAATCTTGGTATAGCCTTCCAGCTACAGGATGATATCCTGGATGTTTACGGCGATCCTGAAAAATTTGGAAAACAGGTTGGGGGTGATATTATCTCTAACAAAAAGACCTTTATGCTCATCAAGGCAATGGAACTTGCTAAGGGTGAAATTAAAGAAGAACTAAACTACTGGATCAATCTTGAACAATTTGATACAGAAGCTAAAGTAGACACTATAACCCTCATTTACAATAAATTAAAGGTAAAAGAGCTTGCCGAAGCCGAAATGGTCCATTATGCCGGCGAAGCAATAGCTGCTTTAGATAAGATCCGGGCATCCGATTCAAACAAAGAATTACTCCGGGCGTTTGCAGAACAATTACTTATCCGGGAGCAATAAAAAAAGCCCTGATTTACATCAGGGCTTCCTTATTTAAAATTTTTTGGATTTGCAGATTATGCCTCAGCTTCAGCTGAATCATCTTTCTTTGCAGCTTTCTTAGCTGCCGGCTTTTTTACTGCAACAGGCTCTTCTGCAACAACTTCAGCTTTAGGAGCTGCAGCTTTTTTTACTTTTGGAGCAGCATCTTCTACTACTACAGCTACTTCTCTTGGCTGAATAGAAACATATGACTTATTATCATTTTTCTTTCTGAAGATCACAGTACCATCAATAAGGGCGAAAAGTGTATGATCTTTACCAATTCCAACATTTTTATCAGGGTGATGCTGAGTACCACGCTGACGTACAATGATGTTACCTGCAATAGCAGCCTGACCACCAAAGATCTTGATACCTAAACGTTTGCTATGCGATTCACGACCGTTTCTGGAACTACCGGCTCCTTTTTTATGTGCCATTTTATTTTTTATTTAAAGAATTGATGAACAATTCCGGATTTTAGACTTAGAACTTATTACGTTTAACTTATAACGTAAAATTTAAATTGAAATACCAGTGATTTCGATCTTGGTGAACTGCTGACGGTGTCCGTTTTTCTTCTTGTAGCCTTTACGACGTTTCTTCTTGAAAACGATCACTTTATCACCCTTTAAATGTGACAATATTTTAGCAGTTACTTTAGCCCCTTTTAATGCATCAGCACCAACAGAGAATTTACCATTGTTTTCAGCTAATAATACATTGTCAAATTCAATACTAGCGCCTTCTTCTCCCTGTAAACGGTGTACAAAAAGATATTGGTCTTTTGCAACTTTGAATTGCTGTCCGGCTATATTTACTATTGCGTACATTATTAATATATTTTTTTAAATGAGGTGCAAATATAGAAAATAATTATTTGAAAGAAAAACTTATTAAGGGTTAAAATCCACAAAATCAATCCATCTGTCTCTCCCGGGCTTCACTAATCATATTACTCACCTCAGTAATTAATTGTTTGGCAGCATCCCTAAGCTTCGGATCTCCATTATATTCCGCATCAAAAAGAATATGTTTGGTCTTTTCTTTGTATTTATATTCCAGATAATAATGAGGGGAATTAATACTTCTGTCAGGATTATTATCCGATGTTATTTCCTCAGGAAAATTCCAGAATCCTAATTCAGCAGCCTTTCTATGCAGATACAGCAGTTCATCTTTCTTTAATTTCACATTGGTTTTTATCAGCGAATCCCTGGTATTCAGAAACTGATATTCTCCTGTTTCAGAGTTAAACTTATTGATCAGACTGTCGCCTAAACCGTAATTCAGGGTAATCGACTCAAAATCGGTAAATCTGTAAGGTGCATTCTTCACCATGATGGAGTAATAATACACCATGTACAATATAAATGGGGTAATTATACAGATTGCCAGGAATATTTTTTTCGCTCTGTCGCTCATTGTTTAATTTATTAATTTTTATCTGATAGGTTTTCAATTGCATGTATACGATTTTCATCCGGAGCTTTCAGCTCTTCAGGCGGATTGAATTCGCCCTCCCACTTTGCTATTACTACTGTTGCAAGGCAATTCCCGATTACATTGACCGAAGTTCTTGCCATATCCATCAGTTCATCAATACCCAGAATAATAAAGATCGGCCAAACCGGCATACCGAATGAAGATGCAGTACCCAATAAAATAACGAGCGAAGCCCTCGGAACCCCTGCTACCCCTTTACTGGTAAGCATCAAAGTAAACACAATCAGTAATTGTTGTCCGAATGTTAATGGCATTCCTGCTGCCTGAGCAACGAATATGGAAGCGAGTGATAAATAAAGTGTTGTACCGTCCAGATTGAAACTATAACCTGTAGGCATAACAAAGGCTACGATCTTTCTTGGTACACCAATGCGTTCCATTGCCTCCATTGCCCTTGGCAAGGCGGCTTCTGAACTGGTGGTAGCAAAGGCAATGGAGACCGGCTCTGCAATTGCCTGAAGGAATTTCTTAACCGGAACCCCGACAATAAGGGCAATTGGCAATAATACACCTCCAAGAAATACAAATAATGCTACATAAAGTGTCATTAATAACTGAAACAGATTGACCAGAATACCAAGTCCCATATGTCCAACGGTATATGCAATTGCGGCCCCTACCCCTATTGGCGCAAAATACATCACGAGGTTAGTAAACTTAAACATCACTTCAGAAAGGCTTTCAGCTGCCTTCAGCATAGGCTGACGCTTATCTTCCCTGACCATGGCAAGGGCAATACCAAAAACGATACTGAAAATTACAATCTGCAGAACCTGACCTTCGGCAATAGACTTGGCTATATTTTCAGGAAAAATATGTAGAATAATATCATTGAGAGATTGCGGTGCTACTTTCTCGAGCTCTTCATGTACCCCCACAGGCACTTTAATTCCCACTCCTGCTTTAGATATATTAATAGCTGCCAGTCCGATAAATAAAGCAACAGTGGTAACAGCCTCAAAATAAAGAATCGATTTCCAACCCATGCGGCCAACCTGCTTCAGGTCTGAATGACCGGCAATACCATAAACAAGGGTTGCAAATAATAAAGGCGCAATAATGGTCTTGATCATCTTCAGGAAGACCTTACTCAGCACCTGTAACTTCATACCAATTTCCGGAAAAT
>JBAZHY010000312.1:0-3643 GCA_041652175.1 Pedobacter sp. | reverse complement strand
ATTAAGTTCAGTTCAGTTATGTTAGTTGTCAGGTTTTTATCAAGACTGTAAGTAATTGCAGCCGGGGCATTACCTGTATAAATTCCATTAAGAAACTGACAATCTGCAACAGGCGACTGTACCAGAATCAATGATTTACCATCCCCGATCAGATTATTGGCGTAAATATTATTGATTTTACCCCTGACAGAATTATCACCATAACCGCGCCCGCCTACCAGTATAGTATAAGGGCTGCCACCATATGGTGCCGGGGTGTCGGGACGGGCTTTTGTAATTACACCGTTAATGTATACATGATGAATACTTGCATTATCGCTTGCCCTGATAGCAACTCCTGTATAGTTAGTCTGGCAGTTGGTAATAAATATCTGTTCAGTATCATCTTCCGGTCCGCTCCATTTAGTGGAGGTTACCTGATAGGAATTGATATCACCATTGGAATGATAATAGGGAGCGGCATCCAGACTTGAAAGTGCAATCAGATCGTCGCCATTAATCCCTGTAATATTATCAATCCTGAAATATTTACATCCGTGACGCAGATTGATCCCGTCTTTATTATATACTTTAATCTGTTGTCCGTTTACCGGAATATATTCGGGGTTAATAAATCTGAGGGTTGAAAGTTCTACATTTCTGCTTCTTTCAAAACTGATGGCCCAGGCATGGGAATTTTTAATAGTAATGTTTCTGAGTTTAAACCCATCAACATATGCGATCTGTATCATATTGTTTCGCCAGTCGCCTTTTTGTTTGACACCTGCCTTACCTGCATCGCTTCCATAGCTCACTCTGCCCTTCTCATTCGTTAAGGTGAGTGTACGGTAAGCATCTCCGGTAGAACGCGGATTATTGGCTCCCTTTAAAATTACCTCACCAATTCCAATAATACTGATATCATGAATCCAGGTAGGGTTGCTGATTCCGGGACCAACATTATCGCTTCTGAACAGATTATCCCTGCTCTGGTCTGACAGTTGAATAGTGCAGTTATCCAGTATGACGCTTATATTTCCCGGCAATAAGATAGCCCGGTCAATGATCCAGCTGTTTGTCCCGTTTGCATTCTGCATCGGGATTACAACTTTCCCAGTGGTTTTCTTCGCAGCATTTACTGCAGCCTGAATGCGTTCCGTATCTGTTCCTTTAAAATCGTTCGGAGTAATGACGCGGTTTCGCGGGTCAGCATTTGCTGCCTTGAGTATATTTGGGTAAACACCGGATTTTGCAGAGCCGGATTCAGATCCTAAACCGGCCCTGACCTGTAAAACCCATAAGTTTAAAGTGAGAAACAACAAAGAGAATAATACTTTCATAATGCGACGATTTTTGAAGCTGAATACGATTTTAAACAATTAAACTTATTATTTTCCGGATTTAATCTAATTCTGATTTAAGTTTAATGATTACTTTTTGTTAAATTCTTAGTTTTGGCATTTCGAACAAAGAATTATTCTTAATATCTGATATTCCAACATGTTAAAAAATCTGATTTACTGCTCTATAATCTTATTGATGAGTGTCGCAACTACAACAGCATCTGCACAGCAAAAGTCTTATATTCTTTTAAGCGGACATACATTCAGTAACAGTAATACTGAAATCGGGACACTCAGTATTCCGGGTACAGATGCAAAATTTAAGATCAGCGGCGAAAATACTTCAGTTTTCAGATTGAAGAAAAATAAATTATCGATTCGTAAACAGGCGCTCTCTTCAGAACGCAAATGGTATGACCTGACTGTGATTGCCGAAACATCTTCAGGAACTTTGCAGGAAACATTCAGAATCCTGAAAGATGAGTTTCACCGGAATACGGTAGTTGCACATCGTGGAGCCTGGAAACATACCGGTGCGGCTGAGAATTCAATTTCAGCACTGCAGCATGCTGTACGTCTGGGCTGTCAGGGTTCTGAGTTTGATGTACATATGACTCTGGATTCTGCTCTGATTATTAATCATGATCCTTCATTTAAAGGCAAGGTGATTCATAGTACACCTTTTGCTGAACTCAAACAGCTTAAGCTTTCTAATGGCGAAAATATGCCGGGCCTTGACGAATACCTGACAGAAGGTATGAAGCAGAATAACACTAAACTTGTGCTTGAACTAAAACCTACAATTAATAAGGAGCGTGCCATTCAAAGTGCGCGCAAAACCTATGAAATGGTCAGAACCATGAAGGCACAGGCATGGATAGATTATATCAGCTTTGATTACAATATCTGTCAGGAATTAATGCGTATTGATCCGAATGTACGTGTAGCATATTTGAATGGTGATAAATCTCCTGAAGTGCTGGCCGCAGATAAACTATGGGGTCTGGATTATAATCAGAGTGTATTTCAGAAAAATCCTTCATGGATTGCCCTGGCAAAGGAAAAGGGATTGACTATTAATGCCTGGACTGTTAATGATCCGAAATTACTGCAATGGTTTATTGATCAGAAGATTGATTTCATAACAACCAATGAGCCTGAATTGCTGTTGAAAATGATTGGGAAATAGTATTTAGAATTACGAATTACGAATTACGAATTACGAATTACGAATTACGGTTTAGTATTGATTCAATTAATTTAGGGGTCGTTTTTAATTGGCTTATGCTAATCCCGGCTAATTAGTTGTAAAATACAATAGACTACCTGGAATAATTCCTTTTCCCTAACTTTACAGCTTGACGAAGAAGATAGAAAAAAGACAGAATCTTGTTTACAGGCTAAGGTCATTGTTTGCTTTAATGAGAAGTTCATTCACTTTGTTAAAGCTGAACGATCCATTACGGATGGGGGCTGCAACTGCCTTTTTCACCACATTTGCTTTACCTCCTATTCTGATCATTTTTACTCAGTTCTTTCGTTTTATGGTTGATCCCAATGAACTCAGTTCAGAACTGATTCAAAGGCTCGGTCATATATTAGGTACCAGTAGTGCCCATCAGGTGGAGGGGGTGCTGGAAGCTGTCAGCGGATTAAATCAGAGCTGGTATATTACCGTTTTTGGATTTGTCTTTTTAATGTTTGTTGCCACAACCCTTTTTGATGTGATTAAGAATTCTCTGGGGCAGATATGGGATATCAGGATAAGACCTGAAATGGGTTTTATTTTTAAGTTAAGATATCGTATTCGCTCACTTGTCATTATTTTTCTCGCAGGGTTTTTATTCATTGTAGGGGTACTTTTTGAAGGGATTCAAAGCCTTCTTGGAGAATCAATTGACGAGATCTGGGGTGGTGGGGGTTGGTTTTTTAATCGCTTATCAAATGAAATTGTATTTGTAAGTGCGGTGACCATCTGGCTTGCCTTTCTGTTCAGATTTCTTACTGTGGGAAGGCCGCGATGGGATATAGCTTTCAGTGGTGGATTTTTTACTGCCGTTTTGTTTACAACAGGGAAGTGGATACTTAGTTATCTTCTGATCAGCAGTAATATCGGCTTGATTTACGGGCCCTCAGGTTCTATGGTTTTGATTATGCTTTTTGTATTCTATTCTGCCATGATACTTTATTATGGTGGATGTTTTGTAAAAGTTCTGAGCGATGCACATGATAAACCCATCCGTCCGGTGAAAGAAGCTTTTGAGATTGAGATGCTGGAGAAAAGTAAAGATTAGTAAAGTATCTTTTCTTCTGATAAAAAC
>JBAZHY010000311.1:3149-3645 GCA_041652175.1 Pedobacter sp. | reverse complement strand
TGATCAGGATAACCATTTAGGCCCGCTGATAGACCGCGAAGCTGTAAAAAATTATCTCAGCTCAATAGAAAAGTGTAAAGCAGAGGGCGGAAACTTTGTGGTAGAGGGTGGTGTACTTAAAGGTGATGGCTACGAATCAGAATGTTATGTAAAACCTTGTATTGCTGAGGTAAAGAATGAATTCAGTATCGTTCAGCATGAAACTTTTGCACCCATATTGTATCTGATAAAATACAAAACCCTGGAGGAAGCTATTAACATGCAGAATGGTGTCCCTCAGGGATTATCATCTGCAATAATGACCCTGAATTTAAGGGAAGCAGAGCAATTTCTCTCGGCTTCAGGATCTGATTGTGGTATTGCCAATGTCAATATCGGAACATCAGGTGCTGAAATCGGAGGAGCTTTCGGAGGGGAAAAGGAAACCGGAGGAGGCCGTGAATCAGGGTCTGATGCCTGGAAATCCTATATGCGCAGGCAAACTAACACTATCAAT
>JBAZHY010000311.1:0-3139 GCA_041652175.1 Pedobacter sp. | reverse complement strand
TTCTGATAAATTACCTCTTGCCCAGGGAATAAGGTTTGACCTTTAAGGACTATTTACTCTTATCATCTTTAAAAACAGGCTATAAGTTGCCTGAGTCTAACTTACCAGCAGCTTATAGCCTTTTCCATGGACATTGATAATCTCTACCTTCGGATCTTCTTTCAAATATTTTCGGAGCTTACTCAGAAAAACATCCATACTTCGTCCGTTAAAATAGTTATCATCATGCCAGATCGTAATCAGGGCTTCCTCACGAGTCAGCACTTCATTCTTTTTTAAGCATAAAAGTCTCAAAAGTTCAGCCTCTTTGGTAGAAACTTTCTGCTGGGAATCTCCGTTTATGATGATTTGGGCAGTATAATCAAATTTATATTCCCCGATCTCAAACTTTGAGGGTTGATCGGCAGTTTCAGATTTATTCGGATCTGAAATACGCTTAAACAGAGCATTAATTCTTAAGAGGAGTTCTTCAATACGAAATGGCTTTGTGATATAATCATCTCCTCCCAGATTATAGGCCTCCGCTTTATCCTCAATCATTGTCTTTGCTGTTGCAAAAATGATCGGCACGTCAGGATTAAATTTGCGGATTTCCTTACCGAGCGTAAATCCGTCTTTACGTGGCATCATCACATCAAAAATGCACATATCAAAATGGTCCTTATTAAAAGCCTTTAGTGCTTCCTCTCCATCCCGGCATAAAACCACATCAAACTTACCCTTAAGCTGCAGGTAATCCTGCAATAACATTCCCAAATTCGGATCGTCTTCGGCTAATAGTATTTTTTTCATATTAATAATCTCAAACCCGAAAATTATTGCTTATAAATTTATGAATGTAAATCAAGTGGCAGACTGATTTCAAATTCTGAACCCTGATCTTTCTCACTCTTAACCCGGATATGACCATTCAGACGCTTTACAATATTATTAACATAACTCAATCCGAGGCCAAACCCTTTTACATCGTGCAGATTACCTGTTGGAATTCGGTAAAACTGATCAAATATTTTCGAAAGCTGATCACGACTCATTCCAACACCCTTGTCAGCCACTTTAATGATCAGGTTCCTCCCTGAATTGAGGGTACTGACTTTAATTTGAGGGGTTTCAGGACTATATTTATTTGCATTATCAAGCAGATTAAAGATTACATTGGAAAGATGCAGTTCATCACCGATAACAACAGATTTTTCGGCCTTCAGATCCAGTTCAATACTGGCGTTTCGTTTTTGAAGCTGTAGCGACATGCTATCAACAATAGCAGCCAGAAGATCATTCATATTCACTTCTTTATGCTCAAGCCTAAGATCACCCTTTTCAATTCTGGCAATATTCAGTACTCTTTCGATATGATTCCCCAAACGAACATTCTCATCATAAATAATATTTGCCAAACGGTCTATCCGGCTTTGATCTGAGCTAAGATCCGGATCTTTCAGGGCCTCACTTGCAATCATTATTGTGGCAACCGGAGTTTTAAATTCATGGGTCATGTTATTGATGAAATCGGTTTTCATTTCCGATATCTTTTTCTGTCGCAGAATGGAATGAATGGTATAACCAAAGCTAAAAATCAGGACAAGCAATAAACCACCTGATAAACCCATCATAGCCGTAAGATTGGAAAGGATAATATTATTTTTATCGGGGAAAGAGATAGTCAGCAAACCTGAATCCCTGATCATATCTTTTGGGAAAAGAGGGGTTTCATAGCTGTTATCCGGCAAAAACTCTGTCCGGTTAGAGGTTCGGGTAAAAATGACAGAATCCCTTTTTGCAGAGGTAACCCTGAATTCAAAATCACTGAAAATAGAAAAATTCCTGAATTCAACCCTCAACATAGAATCAAGGGTTTGAGGATGAACTCTCTTATTCAACGGCAGATTTACTTCGCGATATTCTTTATAAAGATCCTTAAAAACATCTTCCTTATTGCTTTGTCCTTCGGCAAAATACTGATTGACTTTCTGAACCTTCTTTTCCTTCACCAGATCAGGAGGCGACTGATGTACAAAAGTCTTGATTTTGGGTCTTGGAACCGTTCTCAGAAATGCCCCTTCTATCGGATCTATTATAAAATATTGGGTAACAGAATCAGATCCTGCTGCAAGTTCTGCATTGACGTGAGGCAGACGGTTTAAAGCCCGGCTTATTGTACGACGGGTCTGTTCGTGAATCCGGCCAAAGTCATCTTCAAACTGCATCACATCTATCTGAAAATTATACTCAATATCTTTCAGCTCAGCAGGAGTTATGGCATCATTGAAGGAAAATACATTGGCATATCTGGCTCTGATCAAACTATCCCTGATCTTAAAAATACTGTCGGCTTTCCTCTGCTCAATTGCCAGATAATAGGCATCAGGAAATTTTTTCCTTTTAGAGCTGCGGGTAGGAACCGGTGCAGAAGCCGGAGGATTGGGCACAGAAATAAATTCAGCTTTTTTTTCCAAAAACGTATTGGCATCTTTTTTTGCCAATCGTTCCACAACATTCTTCATCGCCTCATGTACAGACTGGTCAAACAATCTCGACTGAAGCTGATAGGACTGTCTGAAAAAATACCATTGCATAGCCATTACACCTAATAATGCAATGGCCATTAATCCAATGATTAAACTGATACTTTTTCTCTTCATCCCGGTACAAAAATACGTAACACTCTCTATGTCAATTTAGTTTTAACATATTTTAACAAAGTATTAACAAAATCGTTCTGGTAGTCCTTATACTTTTGTTTCAGACAAAATTAATTGAAACCAGAATCTGAATCAAAATTAGGCCAGAGCTCAGGATTATACCGGTCTTTAATCTTATTTTTTATTGAAACAACTTTGGTTTTGCTATAGTTCAAAGGAATCTGATCATGATTAAAAAAAATATAAACAGATGAAAAAATATATGTTAAATCCACACCTCCTGCTCATGTGCTTTTTTGTTCTGATCCTTGCCGGTTCAAGCTCAACAGTAAAAGCGCAGGACGAAATCAAAATCGTTCGTAGCATTATTATTTCAGACGGTGATACCATTATTAATGGTAAAAAATTAAGTGAAGCCCTGCCAGAGGAACGCATAAAGCTTAAAAAAGAACTGAAATATATGAATGAAGGTATTCATGAACCGGGAAATCATAACA
>JBAZHY010000310.1:0-3664 GCA_041652175.1 Pedobacter sp. | reverse complement strand
ATCAGTAAAGGACCTGAATTTCGAGCTTTCTCATCAATTAAAATCGAAATATGATCTGCTTGAACATTATCAGAGTAAATCAACTATAGTTAACTCGTCAATAAGTGATGTAGACGTTTTCAGTATCGCAACGGATGAAAAGCAGGCTTTTGTTAATTTCCTGAAAGTAATGAATGGCACAGTAATTCAGACTCAGACACTGGAAATAAAAAAACGGCTTGATGAAACTGAAGAAGAACTACTAAGTATAGCGATTGCAGAATTCAGAACAAGATTTGAAAGTCATTCAAAAGAAATTATTGTTCCTTTCGAGGTTGAATTGCCGGATGATTCGAATATAAAATTCACTATTCCTAAACTGGGTGAAAAGAAAAAATTGCTTGAACTTTCTCAAAAGAATGTCCTCTTTTTTAAACGGGAAAAGCTGGAGCAATATGAAAAGCTTAACCCCGGATTAAGGACAGATCGCTTGTTAAACCTGCTGATGAAAGACCTTCGTCTAAATCAACTGCCAAGGCATATTGAATGTTTTGACAACTCCAACTTTCATGGTAAGTTTCCGGTATCTGCTATCGTCGTCTTCAAAGATGCAAAACCTTCTAAAAAAGATTACAGACATTTCAATGTTAAGACTGTTGAAGGGCCTAATGACTTCGCCACAATGGAGGAAGCAGTCTACAGAAGATACAGAAGAATGCTCGATGAGGGTGAAACTTTACCTCAACTGATCATTATCGATGGTGGTAAGGGACAGTTATCATCAGCTCTGAAAAGCCTGAAGACTCTTGGAATTGATAAGCAGGTAACCGTAATAGGAATAGCAAAAAAATTGGAGGAGCTATATTATCCGGGTGATCAGTATCCTTTATATCTGGATAAAAAATCTGAAAGTCTCAAAGTTATCCAACAACTTAGAGATGAAGCGCACCGTTTTGGGATCACTTTCCACAGAAAAAAAAGGAACAAGGCAACTCTTGCCACAGAACTTGAAAATATTCCCGGGATAGGGAGAACCTTAGCAGAAAACTTACTTCGTCGTTTCAAATCTGTAAAAAAAATAAAAGAAGCTTCTGAAGAAGAGCTGTTGGGAGTTCTTAACAAGAATCAGACAGCCGCACTGATAAAGTATTTCAAATAAAAAGCCGAAAGAATTTTATGCTTCCGGCTCTTTTTTATAAAAATTTATTGAAAATGATCAGAACGACCAGAGATCATGTTCAAAATCCATCAAATCTTTCTTGACCCTTTCAGATTCATACAACTTATCGATACCGACAGCATAATCTTTAATACGAAGATCTTCAGGATTAGATTCTTTAACAATATAACTTGCAAAAACACGCTTCATGAAAATATCGTCATAGCTCAATCCTGTAGCATCATTATTTCTGTTTACAACTGCCTTGGTAACCAATAAATGACGTGCTTCCGGGAAATAAATCCAGAATGCGGGCTGCTCATCAAATGACTGGCCTGCAGCCGAAATCTTAATCATTGGAGCAATACCGACAATTCGTGGCTCAAAAACAGAACGTTGTTTATCAAAAATCCAGTCTTCTTTAATACGAAACTTAACAATACTATCAGGATTAAATTCTCCTGGCTTTACCACAGTCCCGGTTTGGTTACCATCCTTATCGAAAATAGGTACCAATACGCTGTCAGCAAATTTACTCATTGCTTCTTCCGGCTTTAAAACAACCGAAAATTCATCTCCGTTAACATCGTCTTTAGTACTGCTGGCATCATAAGCAGTTAATTCCCCCGCCAGAATTGCGTCGGTAAGAATTGTAATTAATCTTGATTTAGGGGATGCGAAGATCATGTTTACCTTTTCACGAAGATCAATTTCGCGCCAAACACGCTTTCTGAACATCACATCAGATTCTCTGAGACTTGCATATGGACTAACCTTAGCACTTAATATATTAGTCTTCTGATAATATCCATCAAGCGGTCTTTCAGCCGGTTTCGGTTTGGTATCATTATTCAAATTAGGCGCCTGAGCACTCGCCTGGAGTGTGGCGGCCATAAGGATCAAGGCAAAAAATATCTTTTTCATACCAATTAATTTGCTTTAAAGGCCATAGGATCTAACTGTCTTTGCGTTCCATCAGGACCAACTGCAACAATATCATCAAAAATCACTCTGGAGCCCGGAGTAACAGCTGCTATTGCAGCACGCATCTGCGAACTGAATGAATTTCCCGTACCCTGTAATACAACTACATCAGCACGAGGTTTGGCAATTACTAAACTGAATCTGGTTACTTCAAATTTGGCATCAAAATCAAACTGATCCAGAATTGCAAATATAGAACTTTGTGATTTAATTACCACAGCACTCAGATTTCCGCCTGTTTTACCTGCAAATTTAGCCTTTGGATCAGGAATACGTTTTACACGAAAATCACTGGAACCTATATTCTGGACTTTCCCTCCGATATTAGCTGATACATTCACTTTAGCTATACTTCCGGGAGCACTTACATTCACAGTATACTTTCCATTTGACCCGGAAATGGTACCTCCACTGATAGTAACGGCTAAACTCTCTTTAGGAATACCTGGTGCTGAAACCGAAACAGGATTAGGCACCCCGACATAAAAGACATTCATTTTATCAGGAGAAACAACAACAGAGGGACGTGCGACCTGATATCTTTGTTCTGGAGTAGTATAAGTTTTAACAGAGCCGTCCGTCTGCATTACCCGTACGGTTCCGGTCCAGCTGAATATACCTTCCTTACTTGTGTTTACGGTATAAGTTCCTTTTCCATCCCTGATCTGTAGTTTGGATCCTCCAACCGTTATATCCGGATTCGATTTGGAATCAGATGCTGTAAGGAATACTTCTGCAGTATAAGGCTGGCCAACGATTAAATAAGATGTTGGCGCAACTGCTACAGCAGCAAACTGATCCAGATTTACAACTGCCCTATCCATGGCTCCAAGAATCTTTTTAACGACCTCAGATTCTGCATTTTTTGCATCGGCCTGAATCTTTGCAAGTGCTGTAATCGCAGCAGTCAGGGGAATTCCATCTCCAAAATTAGCTTGTTCCCATGTTCTCTTTACCCCACCTCTGTTTGGTGGATCCACTGCAATAAGTGAGAAATTAACACTTTGGCGATCTTTTTCATCCAGCAACGCAATCAGTTTGTCGCGTGTTTCATTTATTTTTTTCTTTAGTTCAACTGCGCGATTCTGATTAATCATTAAGCGTGAAGATATATCCAAATTATCCCTTGCACTTATATCTCCGGTAGCCTCATTATAGCCACCACCCTCCTGTTCCATCAATTTTTTCAGATCTGCAACATATTTTTCAAGCTCAGCAGTATATGAGCTGGCTTTTTTTGCTTTTTCATAAATCGGACGTGCACGTTCAGGCTCATCTTTTAATTTTGTAGCCTCAAATGAAGCATAAGTTGCATCCACCCCACTCTGCACATTTTCGGTTGAAGCATTCAAGCTATCTGTTAAATTTTTAAAGGCTTCAAGAATTGAATCACTAACATTAAGTGCTACCAGACCCAGTAAAACCAGGTATAGTATTCCAATCATTTTCTGCCTTGGGGTTTCTTTACCTCCAGCCATGCAATTTTTTTATTTAAATTTTAAGATTTATACCAATAAAAACAACTTAGCCACGCGGCTGATT
>JBAZHY010000309.1:0-3672 GCA_041652175.1 Pedobacter sp. | reverse complement strand
CGCTTTTTGCTTGAAGGCAGATTAATGAATACAACAGATGCCCTTCAATGTGGATTAGTAGATGAAGTTGTTAATCCGGAAAGCATTTTGTATGCCGCAGAGCGAAAGATGCTTAGTTATATTCAACTCGACAGGAATACCTGGCAGCAAAGCAAAATGAATATCCGGCATGAACTTTTGAAAAAAGTCAGTGCAGATCCAAGCGAAATGTTAAATCATTTGCTTGAACAATGGTGGTCGCCATCAACCCGATCTATCTTAAAAACAATTATTCAAAACCTCCAGCAAAAATCTGTCTGATATGTACAATCAACCCATGTTAAGAGATAATGCCCTACAAGGTAAAACCATCATTGTTACCGGTGGGGGAACAGGGCTTGGCAAAGCCATGAGTACCTATTTTCTTAAATTGGGTGCAAACGTAGTGATTACAAGCCGCAAAATTGATGTACTCAAAAAAACAGCTCAGGAAATGGAGCAGGAGGCACTTTCAGCCGATGTAAATACTCAGGCAAAGGTCTTGGCTATTCAGTGTGATGTACGCAATCCTGAAGAAGTGGATGAGGTTTTAAAGCAAAGCCTGGACATATTTGGCCAGGTTAATGGTCTTCTGAACAACGCTGCCGGAAACTTTATCTCTCCTACTGAGCGCCTATCTGCAAATGCATTTTCAACAATTATTGATATTGTCCTGAAAGGTAGTGCCAATTGTACAATGGCTGTTGGCAAGCACTGGATAAAGGAAAAACAAGCAGGAACAATCTTAAATATTATTACCACTTATGCATTCACAGGATCGGGATATGTTGTTCCATCCGCATGTGCAAAAGGTGGTGTACTTGCTATGACCCGATCACTTGCGGCAGAATGGGGGAAATATGGTATCAGAAATAATGCTATTGCCCCAGGTCCTTTTCCTACTAAAGGCGCATGGGACAGATTACTGCCGGGAGACATGGCAAAGAAGTTTGATTTCAAAAATCGCGTACCTTTGAAACGGGTTGGTGAGTATCAGGAACTGGCTAATCTTGCAGCATTTCTAATGTCAGACTTTTCATCCTATATCAACGGAGAAGCAATCACTATTGATGGAGGGGAATGGCTTCAGGGTGCCGGGCAATTCAACGGATTAGAAGCCATTAGTCCTGAAATGTGGGATATGCTTGAGACGATGACAAGATCGGCTAAAGGAAGCTGATTAACTTTAATAAACATGGAAAAACGCACCAATATTGCTTCGGGGTCTATCTGGGAAGATCAGGTTGGCTATAGCCGTGCCGTAAAAGTTGGAAATCAGATTGAAGTATCAGGAACAACCTCCGTTGATGGCGATACTTTGGTGGGTAAAGATGACCTTTATAAACAAACTAAATTTATCTTACAAAAAATTGAGCATTCATTGGAACAGGCAGGAGCATCGATGCATGACGTGGTCAGAACCAGAATGTACGTAACAGACATTAGTCAGTGGGAAAAAGCAGGAATTGCACATGCTGAATTTTTCAGAGATATTAAACCAGCAACCAGTATGATTGAGGTAAGCAGACTGATTCACCCCGATATGCTGATTGAAATAGAGGCCACAGCAATTATCAATAAAAATCATATTTAACAATTCATTAAAAATCTCTATCCATTCTGTATTTTTGCAAAATGGGAACACAGGTACAGGAAGAGACACTCACACTCGAAGAAGTCTTATCTGCTTTGAAAGTGAATCATCGTCTGATCTTATGGAATGATGACACCAATACCTTCGAACATGTTATCCATTGCCTGGTGAAATATCTTAACTATACCGAAAAACAGGCAGAACATATTGCATGGACGGTGCACAACGATGGAAAATGTATAATTCTTGAAGGTTCATACACTGAAGTTGAGGTATACCGCAAAATTCTTCAGCAAGAAGGATTAACGGTCAGTATAGATTAGAACCTTCTAAAAATAACATTTAGGCAATGTGCTTGACTTCCCCCAGTTACTTAACCGAAAATTCAAAACAATTTCATGAGAGCCCTTTTCTACTGCAGCAAGTTTGGATGTAGTAAAGTCATAGGAATATCCCAGCTGAATATTCGGTGTTAACTGTAATTCTGCAAGAAGATCAAGTGAATCCATAGAACGTAATGAAGCCCCAAGCCAGATGGTTTCCTTAAAAAGAAAATTAGCATTCAGATCTATTTGAACCGGAGAACCATTCACGTATTTAACCAGAAGATTAGGTTTAAATTTAATATCTTCCGATAAATCTGTCAGATATGCACCCTGCAAAATGTAATGCGGCTTATAGGATGCAGAGGTAGAAGATGCATTCTGCAGATCGCGATAATAAAAATACGGAGATGAAAAACCTACAAAAAATTGTTTAGAGAAAAACATCATACCGAAGCCTAGATTCATTCTCATGGAATTTTGATCCGCAAATACAGGATCCAGAGCAGCAGAAGCACTCCCTGTTTGACTGTACATACCAACATATTTACTTAAGCCACCACTTAAACCCAAAGCGAAATAAGTGTTATCCCCAACCTCAACCCTTTGAGCAAGAGTCGCTGAAGCACCATTCTCGGTAATTACTTCACCGATCTGGTCTCTCATAAAAATAAAACCGGCAGAGGTATTAGATTCTTTGATCGGGCTATGAACAGAAAATGTCTGGGTATTTGGTGCACCCTTAAATCCAACCCATTGCTTTCTGGCTAATGCGGTAATATTCAATGCATCGTCAACAGATGAATATGCCGGATTAATAACAAGACCATTAAACATATACTGGCTGAACATTGCCTTTTGCTGAGCAACAGACTGATTTAATCCCAGAATTAACTGCAATCCTATCAGAACAAGAAAAATATAGTTCCTAAGTCTGCCTACCATGATCTGCCTATCAATCCTATTGTTCAGAAATGTCGAATTTTATACTCAGAGGGTCCTTCCTAGATATTCAAGCCTATTCAAGATTACATTTCACTTTATTGTTTACGGACTTCTTTATAATTTGTTTCATTTCGAACACATACGCTGCAATGATAAATTTGGTTTCCTGCAGATTATTATGATTTAATTGACTTAATTTGAAAAACAAACCGGCTGTTAACTTCAAGCAGATTACATGTTTTTCATTCTCTCCAAGCTTCTTGATTTCCTGATATCACCAACAGTAGTATTACTGTTATTATCCATTATAGCCTTACTGGTAAAAAAACAGACCATACGAAAAAGGTTATTAATCATCATCACCGGAATGCTATTATTATTAACCAATCCGTTTATCATCAATGAGTTATATAGATTTTGGGAGATAAAAAAACAATCTGAAAAACATAAAATCTATGAAGCAGGAATCATCCTCAGCGGATTCATGAAAAAAGATGATACTTATAATAGTCTAAGCTTTGGAAATGCAACCGACAGACTGACTGAAGGATTGATGCTTTATAAGAATGGGATTATCAAAAGGATCATCATCAGTGGTGGTAGTGGCAGCCTGATTGATAATACCAGAGAATCTGTCCTGGCAAAAGACTTTCTGGTGAAATATTGTGCTGTTCCGGACTCTGCAGTACTGATTGACACTGTATCCAGAAACACTTATGAGAACGCTGTTGAAAGTAAGAAAATAGTAGAATCAAAAGGGGTAAAGAGCCTGATCATAATTACATCTGCATG
>JBAZHY010000308.1:0-3684 GCA_041652175.1 Pedobacter sp. | reverse complement strand
GCTTCTGATTACTTCAGTAAATCCAGAAGGTCCGGCATTCAGGGCAGGCATTCAGCATGGCGACAGGATACTGGCAATTAATAAAAAGTTTATTGCCGGTAATCGGGCCAATGCCAAAAGAGCAGTTGAACAGATCAGGGGTAAGCGTGGTTCTTCCGTTGAGCTGTTGGTTAAGCGTGACAGTATTCGTAAATATTTTCAGGTAAAACGCGACAGGATTCAGGTGAGTAGTATTGATGCAGCTTATCTGATTGCTGATCAACAGGGTTATATTAAGATCAGTAAGTTCGGGGCTCAGACTGATGAAGATTTTCATCAAAGTTTGATTAAGCTGAAAAAGCAGGGGATGAAGAATCTTATTTTAGATCTTCGTGACAATGGAGGAGGTTACCTGAGCTCTGCTACTGCCCTTGCAGACGAGTTTCTTAAGGATCAGGAGCTTATTGTTTATACCGAAGGATTGCATGAACCCCGGACAGATTATTATGCCAGTCCGAAAGGTGAATTTGAACAGGGTAAACTAGTAGTACTGATTGATGAGAATACTGCCTCGGCAAGTGAGATTGTTGCCGGAGCGGTGCAGGATCTGGAGCGTGGTACTATTATTGGCAGGCGTTCTTTCGGTAAGGGACTCGTACAGGAGCAGTTTGATTTCGGGGACGGGTCAGCTCTGAATCTAACCATTGCAAGATATTATACCGCTTCAGGAAGATCTATTCAGAAGTCATATAAAAAAGGGAATGATGCTTATTTCAGTGAAATAAACAATCGTTATAAAAGCGGTGAATTGAGTTCAGAAGCCAAAGAAATTAGTGATTCGGTATATAAAAAGAGCAAAACTTATACTACACGTTCAGGAAAGATTCTTTATGGAGGAGGAGGAATTATGCCGGATATTTATATTCCTGTTGATACAAGTACTTATAAGGAGCTTCTTTTTACCTTGTCAGGCAAAGGGGTATTGAATGATATGCTTTATAATTATCTTATAAAAACTGGCCGTAAATACCATAATGCTGAGGAGCTGATCAAAAGTTTTAGCCTTAATGCCCGGGATATAGGCATGCTCCGGAAACTTGCTGCTTCCAAAAAGATTAGGATGAAAGACAATCAGCTTGAAGATTCACTACCAATGGTCAAAACGCAATTGAAGGCTTTAATGGCGAGGTATTATTTTGGGGATGAGGGTTTTTATAAAGCCCTGAATTCTGGAGATCGTGCTATTAGTCGCTCACTGGAAGTATTCAGGGCTTTATAATTATTGTTTTTTATACTTGAATCTGCAGATACTGAGTTGGTTCTTTAGGTTGGCTTAATCTGGAATCATCAAAAATATTGATCCTTTCATTCTCAGTCCATTATTTCTGTCTGAAAAATATTTGAATCGGCACTCCGGTAAAATCAAAGTGTTCACGTAGTTTATTTTCCAGAAAGCGTTTATATGGTTCTTTGATGTACTGTGGCAAATTGCAGAAGAATGCAAACATCGGAGATGATCCGTTGATCTGTGTGATATACTTGATCTTAACATATTTGCCTTTCACTGCGGGAGGAGGAAAGTTTTCAATGATTGGAAGCATTACATCATTCAATTTGGATGTAGGAATTTTCTTTAATTTATTCTCATAAACATGTGAAGCTGCTTCCAGCGATTTATATATACGCTGCTTTTCAACAACCGAAGTAAATACAATTGGCACATCCGTAAATGGAGCAATCTTATCGTAGATCTGTTCCTCAAATACCCCGGTGGTTTTCGTATTTTTCTCAATCAGATCCCATTTGTTCACCAGGATAACGATTCCCTTTTTATTTTTTTCGGCAAGATGGAAGATATTGATATCCTGCGATTCAATTCCTTCAACAGCATCGATCATCAGAATAACCACATCAGCTTCTTCCAAAGCTTTGATTGTGCGCATTACAGAGTAAAACTCAATATTCTCCTTAACCTTGGTTTTTTTACGAAGTCCGGCAGTGTCAATCAACATGAATTCATGCCCGAACTGATTGTAGTGAATATGTATTGAATCACGTGTAGTGCCTGCAATTGGCGTAACGATATTCCTTTCACGACCGATGAGAGCATTGATCAGGGAAGATTTACCTACGTTTGGCCTTCCGATAATGGCATATTTAGGAAGCTGATTTTCATTTTCATCTTCCTCCTCAAAATGCTTGATCACCTCATCCAGAAGTTCACCTGTACCGGATCCGGACATGGAAGAAATTGGATAAATCTCACCCAGTCCGAAGCTGTAAAATATGCTCGCATCGTTCAGTCGCTGGTTATTATCTACTTTGTTCACAACTACGAATACAGGTTTCTTACTGCGGCGCAGCAATTTAGCTATATCGTCATCCAGATCTGTGATACCGGTAACCACGTCAACCATAAAAATAATGACGGTTGCCTCTTCAATAGCGATCACTACCTGTTCGCGTATGGCAGCTTCAAATACATCGTCAGAATGTGCTACATAACCGCCGGTGTCAATTACCGTGAAATGCTTATCAGTCCATTCTGCAACACCATAATGCCTGTCGCGGGTTACCCCGCTAAAGTCGTCGACGATTGCTTTACGGCTTTCAGTTAATCTGTTATATAAGGTTGACTTTCCTACATTCGGGCGGCCTACTATTGCGACGATGTTACTCATTATTTATTAGTATTTAGTATTTAGTAGGCAGTATTTAGTACTGCCTGCTTCTTAGTTAGTTTTATAATTTGGGTACAGATATGTTGCTTCGATGCCGATGGATATAATTCGTTTGTTGTATTCTCTCCTGTCTTAATACTCAGTACTTTGTACTTAATACTCGTTATTAGTCTTCGTATCCAAAATTCTTCAGATAGTTTTTTCGATTTCTCCAGTCGGGGATTACCTTGACAAACATCTCCAGAAATACTTTCTTCTGAAGAAATTCTTCCATGTCTTTGCGGGCATAAGTTCCTACCTTTTTTAACATTTCGCCGGCTTTACCAATGATTATATTTTTTTGAGAATCACGTTCCACGATGATTTCAGAACTTATGCGAATAAGTTTAGGTTCTTCCTTAAAAGCAGTAATAATTACTTCCGTACTATATGGGATTTCTTTATCGTATAGTTTAAAAACCTTTTCCCTGATAATTTCTGATACAAAGAAACGTTCATTTTTATCGGTAAGTGCATCTTTTTCATAATAGGCCGGATGCTCGGGTAAATGATCTAAAATGAATTGCATTACTGCCGGTACATTATGGTCGTGAAGTGCCGAAACGGCAAAGATCGCTTTTGGATTTAATTTATCCTGCCAGTAAAGGATCTTTTCTTTGACAAGTTCTTCATTTGATTTATCAATTTTATTAATGACAATCGCTATCGGAGAACTGGTCTTACTCAGTTTTTCGATAACGTCTGATTCGTCATACTTTTCATTAATATCTGTCACAAATAAGACAATATCTGCGTCTACTAAAGAGCCATTTACGAAACTCATCATGGATTCCTGCATTCCATACACCGGTTTAATGACTCCGGGGGTATCAGAAAAAACAATCTGATAATCAGGCTCGTTTACGATCCCCAGAATCCGATGGCGCGTAGTTTGGGCCTTTGGAGTAACTATTGACAGTTTTTCGCCAACTAATGCATTCATTAATGTTGATTTTCCAACATTGGGTTACCTACCAGGCTAACA
>JBAZHY010000307.1:0-3684 GCA_041652175.1 Pedobacter sp. | reverse complement strand
TTCCGGATTGATTGGTTATGGTCTTGAAATTGCTTCAAATATTCCGATTGAAATTAAATCGAATATTCATAATGAGCTTTATCTCAAAACCAAAAGGGACAGGATGGGGCATACCATTATGAAGAATAACTGATTTATTTATTTTTAACTTTTATTTCTTCAGGTTTCAGAGCTGAATTATCAGGACCCGGATTTAATTCTGTGTTTTGTCTTTCTTCTTTTCTTTTACTTCCCAGCAGGAAGCTTAGTAATTCTTTAAAGCTGTCGAAGTCTTTACGATAGACAAGGCCGATTGCACTGACATAATCATCATTACTCAGATTGGTCATATTCAGAAAACTCCTGTTATTAAGTCTGTTTGAGGCCCTGAGTACAAGATCGCCGTTCTTTTTGATCAGATAAAGGGCTTCCACATCCCTGGCAATCATATTGCCATTACCCATCATATTGAAATCGGAAGTAGCTTTATTCCCTCCCAAAGACCGGTCTGTTACACCACCGGTCAGAATCAGCCGGTCATTTAATAATCTGAAGGAAGCACTTGCATCGTTCAGCGAACGGATGTTAAAGTCGACAAAATTAAGATTAAGCGATTGTGTCAGAATTGTATTTAACTGATTGAAGAACAATTCAGTCCCAGCACTGATAAATGTTTCTGTTGCCATTCCTCCAAGAGCGCCGATATCGGTACCTGAGCCTGATGCGAATGAACGTCTGACGATCAGACTCAATGCCTGCTGATTGGTATTGTTAACATCACCCAGATAAGACTGCAATTCGTCTTTGATATAGGCATTCGCAGGGAAATTAATGTCGAAAGAGATATTTGGGGTAAGAAGCTGACCACTCAGGTTCATCACGGCTTCAACCGGAACTTTTTCGTCTCTGGAAGGTCTGCCCGCAGCCTGGTAGAGCGGTGCAGTACTTGTTCTTACCTCATACAGTGCCTTCATGTTAATGGCAGCCTCCATCGGATCCCCGGTCCAGCGGATTGATCCACCCTGATTAATTTTAAAGTTCTTATTGATAAAATCCTGAGCAGTAAACTGAAATTTACCACTGGATATCAGATATTCGCCATATAACTCAAAATCGCCAAGACTGGTAATATTCAAACTTAATTCTGAAGTTCCACGGCCACTGAGTTTTCCAAGGTCTGTAAAAATATTAACTTCCGAGTTTTCATCGACAGTCAGATCGAAATCCATCGTCAGTCCCTTAAAGTTGGAAAATCCTGCCTGCTTTTGTGTGGTGTCTTTCCCCACAAAGGTGATAAAGTCATTTTTACTTACTGTGGCTGATGAATTTAGCGGGATGTTAAATATCGTTCCTGCCTCTGTTTTGGCATCAATAACTATCCTCATATCATTAACCGGGCCATTAAATCTGAATGTCCCGGTGCCGTATGCCACGCCATAGTATAATGGATTGTCTTTTGCAGTGGTATTTAATGCCATGAATTTGTTTGAAACAATATTTACATGGATTTCAGGATTCCTGAGATTATTAAGATTTACAGTTCCATTGGCTATTGCTTCGTTATTTCTGATGTCCTGCAGTTTAAGATTATTTAGCTTGATGACCGTATTCTCAACCTCCACTTTGTCAGAAATTTTATAGGGGGTTTTAAGGTAATTTACAGTCATACCTGCATCTTTAAGAGAAAGATTTCCGTTGATTTGAGGAGCTATCAGCTTTCCGGTAACCACCAGATCGGCCGAAACCCTTCCAAACATATTAGAAACCAGATTTCTTAAAAATGGCTGAAATAACACGACATCATTATCATACATGTATACTTTCAGATCCAGGTTATTTTGATCGTCAGAGGCATTGTAGGTTCCGTCAATGTTAAGGGTGGTTTCCCCCTTGTTTTCGACGTCTACTTTGACATTAATCAATTTGCTGGCATTATCAAATCCGGCAGCCATAGTCAGATTGCCTACTGGGATATTATTGTAATTAAGACTGTCTATATCAATACCTGCAGTTAATTTTGGTGTTAATCCAAATTCCGAAATTTGAGCATTGCCGTTCAATAACCCGTTTAAGGTAATACCTGCAGGTTTGGTCAGGGCATTGAATGTGGTCAGTTTGAAATTCTCAAATCCAATCAGAAGTTCATCTTCAGGATTTTTGGATATTATTCCGTTAATGGTCATCATCTGATCGTCCCTGAAAAGTTCAAAGCCTTCAATTTTGGTTCTTCTGAATAAATTGAAGTCCTCATTTTCCCCTCTTCCCTCATCAAAGCTGAAGCTCACTTTCTCCTGGATCTTCCACACTTCACTATTAATAACCACATCAGAGGGCAGAATACTTAAAGCGATCCTGGTGTCGCCACTGGCATTGAACTCTACCAGTGAGTTTAAGTCGAGTTGGTTAATAGCATTCTTATCAGAAAGTTTAATGTTCAGATTCAGACTATCCCTCTTTAAGATATTGGCAATGTTGACGTTCTTGATATAAAGACTGTCTGTAAAATTAATTATGTCTGAGGTAATGAATATGTTCATTGCATCTTCGGAAGTACTTTCGTCAATAATCAGATTATTGATTTTATACTTCCTGAATTCTACAAGTTTAATGAAACCGTTAAGGTTGGCCACATTATCTGCCGAAACGAATTTGCCATTGAAGTTTGCCTGCTGCGGAATTTTCATTTCAGGGATAAACAGCATACTGATCGGGTCAAAATATTTGATATTCAGACTGAATTCAAAACTCTGCTTTTCCGGTGTTATAAATTTTAAGCCCAGCGATGGTATATATTTATTAGCAACCGATTTGAAATAGGATGGCAATGTTTTTAAATCGTATTCACCTTTTATGCTTGCATCAAGAATATCTGAGTTAATGGTTAAAGCTCGTTGAGTGCCTCTGCCTATTGCTCTGAGGTGAACAGAATCAACAATAAATGAATTTTTTGGCCCTGTCAGCTGAGTATTGTTTAAAGCTACAAAGCCCTCGATATTGTCGAGATTAGAACCGGAAAAATTAGTGCTGAGATCAGTATCAATCTGTATGGAATCTTTAGTTAAATTGAGTTCCTTAAGTTTTGCCCCCCGTATTTCAGCAGTAAAGTTGAATTGTGGAAGACTCTGAGTAAGATCAATATCACCATCAAAATCGAGATTGAGGTTAGTGTCATCTATGTTTATCCGTCCAGTAAAAACCTTCTTGCTGAAGTTTCCGTTGATGTCAATATTGCTGTATTTATAGGATCTGAATTCCAGATATTTAATATTGCTTTTTACCTCTTCATTCAAACTGCCGATCTTAAATCCTTTTCCTTTAATACTGGCAGAAAGTGTTGTTTTGCCGAGGTCTTTCATTCCGGTAAGTTCTCCGAGATTAAAATCGATTGTCTTTACGGTACCGCTGTAAGAAGGGACTGAATTTTTATCGATCTTCATATTCAGGTCGGTCATTAATCTGCCGGATTTTGTTTTAAATTCTCCGTAAGCGATAAAATCATTAATAAATCCGGTAAATCTGCCTTTGAAGTTTATAGTTCCCAATTTATTGGTGAATTCGGGTATCAGTGATTTTCCATTAAGACCCGCACGGTTCAGGATCAGGTCAATATCCTTCTTATTTGTTGAGATCTGTTCGAAATTCAGGTCCAGTAAGGTCTCTTTGATATTGGGTAATCCGCTTAATGCAAAATTTCCTTTAACATAA
>JBAZHY010000306.1:0-3684 GCA_041652175.1 Pedobacter sp. | reverse complement strand
AGAGAAATCAACTTTTCTGGAGGTGGTTTATCTGTTAATATATGGTAGTCTTCCAACAAAATCCCAGCTTGATGCATTTCAGGCTATCATCTCAAGACATACACTTGTTCATGAAGATATGAAGAAGTTTTTCGATGGTTTCCCGTCGAAATCCCATCCAATGGGACAACTTTCTTCATTGGTTTGTTCATTGTCGGCCTTTTATCCTGAATCATTAAATTCCGGGCAAACAGCTGATGAGCAGAATCTGACGATCATCAAGCTTTTGGCTAAGATGACCACTGTTGTTTCATGGATTTATAAGAAATCTCTCGGTCATCCGGTTATTTATCCTCAAAACAATCTGGATTATGTAAGTAATTTCCTGAACATGACTTTCGGTCAGCGTACTGAGGACATTGAAATTGATCCGGTAATTGTGAAAGCGATGAATGTGCTGTTTATCCTTCATGCTGACCATGAGCAAAATTGTTCTACTTCAACGGTAAGAATGGTTGGTTCTTCAGAGTGTAACCTGCATGCATCTATTTCTGCAGGTATTTCAGCCTTATGGGGCCCCTTACATGGCGGAGCCAATCAGGCAGTGATCGAAATGCTTGAGCAGATCAAAAATGATGGAGGCGATACTCAAAAATGGATTGCTAAAGCAAAAGATAAGAATGATAGTTTCCGTTTAATGGGATTTGGTCACAGGGTTTATAAGAATTTTGACCCAAGGGCAAAGATCATTAAGAAAGCCTGTGATGATATTCTTGAAAAACTTGGAATCGATGATCCTGTTCTGGATATTGCAAAACAACTGGAAGCTACAGCATTAAGTGATCCGTACTTTGTTGAGCGTAAATTATATCCTAACGTAGATTTCTACTCAGGAATTATTTATCGTGCATTGGGATTTCCTACCGACATGTTTACTGTTCTGTTTGCATTGGGACGTTTACCGGGATGGATTGCGCAGTGGAAAGAGATGCGTGAGAACAAAGAACCGATCGGAAGACCAAGACAAATATTTACAGGTGAAACCGTTCGTGAATATGTAGCCATTGAGAAGAGATAGTATCTTTTGAATAAATAGGGAAAAGCCGCCGGATTGATTTCGGCGGCTTTTTTATGGGGTATTGGAATATCCTGCCGGATACTTAAAAGCAAAAATAACCACCCCCTAAGCCCCGCGAGCGGGGGAGATGCACATTTATGGTTACATTAAAATTCCGGCAATAGTTGCAGACAGATAAGAAGCGAGGGTTCCGCAGATTAGTGCCCTCATTCCAAGTTTTGCAAGGTCTGTTCTTCTTTCAGGGGCTAATTCCCCTATACCTCCAACCTGAATGGCTATAGAGCTGAAATTAGCAAATCCGCAAAGTGCAAAGCTTGTAATCAGAATGGTTTTCGGATCTAAAGTTTCCTTGACTTTGGCCAGATCAAGATAGGCCACAAATTCATTGATCACCATTTTGGTTCCCATCAGAGAACCTGCAATCTGTACATCTTTACCCGGTACCCCCATAGCATAGGCAAATACTGAGAATAAGGAGCCCAGGATCTGATTTAAGCTAAGGGTTTTAAGTTCAATGCCTATAAATGAAAGCGATAAACCAAGACTGTCGAGCCCGAATCCGACCTTACCTAAGACAAAGTCGACCAGAGCAATAATGGCAATAAAGCCAATCAGCATAGCTACTACATTTAATCCCACTTTTAATCCGTCGCTGGCACCATGGGATATGGCGTCAACGAGATTGGCATTGGTTTTTTTGATTTCAAGTGAAACTTTACCCTTTGTTTCAGATATTTCTGTTTCAGGCCAGACTATTTTGGATATTACCAGGGCAGCAGGAGCAGCCATCAGACTGGCGGCGATCAGGTATTCTGCAGGGACTCCCAATGCGATATACACTGCCATTACACCACCTGCAATACAGGCCATACTTCCGGTCATAGATGCAAGGAGTTCAGACATAGTCATTCCTTTTAAATAAGGTTTGATCATAATCTGGGCTTCAACCTGACCGACAAAAGCGCTGGCCACGTTAGAAAGGGCCTCAGATCCTGAGACCCCCATTAATTTATAAACCAGATAGGCAATTAGTTTGACCAGTCTCTGCATGATACCCAGATAATAGGCAACACTCACAAGTACGGCTACAAAAATGATGGTAGGAATAATATTAAAGAAGAAAATAAACTCATTCCCGTTTCCGAAAGCTTTACTCATATTGGCAGTATTTACCAATGGGCCAAACACAAAAGATGCTCCTGCCTGAGAAAAGTTAAGAATCTTGGTGATTGCATCCCCAAGCCATCCGAATATGGTCTTTCCGATAGGAATCTTCAGAATGAAGATAGCAAGTGCTACTTGTATGGCCAGACCCGATAGCACTAGTCTGTAATTTATGGCCTTTCTGTTATTTGACATCAAAAAGGCGATTCCGAAAATTAAGACTACGCCAATTAAACCGGTAAATCTATCCATACAGAAGTCTGATTCTTATTTAATTTTGAAATTGATATTCAATTAAAGCTTCCTTAAGATTATTTATGATGACTTTCTTCTGGATAATTCATCGCGGATCTTGGCAGCCCTTTCATAAGCCTCTTCAGAAAGGGCATCCTTTAGCTTTTCTTTAAGCTCATTATCACTTAATGAGCTGTAGTTAAGCGATGGATTAACTGTTTTTTCTTCTACATTAGGTTCGATATTATCAAGGAAAACAAATTCATTTCCTTCAATTACTATTCCTGCAGTTGCCAGAATAAATTCATAGGTATAGATAGGACAGTCGAATCTTACAGCTATGGCTATTGCATCAGAAGTCCGTGCATCGATTTCTGAGGTTTTCTTTCCGTCAGAGCAGATGAGCTTAGCATAAAATATTCCATCGACCAGGTTATAGATGATAATTTCCTGAATGCTGATGTGGAAGGAGGAGGAGAGCGATTTAAAAAGATCGTGAGTAAGAGGACGGCTTGGGGTCATTTTCTCAATTTCAATGGCTATCGCCTGGGCTTCGAAACTTCCAATGATAATAGGTAGTCTTCTGCGTCCGTTTACTTCACCTAAAACCAGTGCATAGGCCCCCGACTGAGTTTGGCTATAAGATAAGCCAACAATATCTAATTTTATTTTCTTCATTAATTAAGCTTCAAACTAACTCTGATTGTCAGGACTGGGCTTTGTAGGCTTTAACTGCTTCAATTAATTTAGGTACTACTTCAAATGCATCGCCAACGATACCGTAATCAGCTACTTTAAAAAACGGAGCTTCAGGATCTTTATTAATTACCACAATAGTTTTGGAGGAACTAACACCTGCAAGGTGCTGAATAGCTCCTGAAATCCCTATGGCAATATACAGATTAGGGCTAACAGTGATTCCTGTCTGTCCGACATGCTCTTCATGCGGGCGCCATCCGGCATCTGAAACCGGTTTTGAACAGGCAGTTGCCGCACCGAGAACCGAAGCTAATTCCTCGATCATAGGCCAGTTTTCCGGTCCCTTTAAGCCTCTTCCTGCCGATACTACCAATTCTGCATCAGGCAATGCAATTTTATTACTTGCCCTGACTATTTCGGTGATCATTGTGCCAAAATCAGAGTCTTTTACATTAGCCTGAAAATCTTCAACTTTTGCTGCTGATCCACTTTCATTCACCTGATAGGCATTGGGAGTTAAAGCAATCGCT
>JBAZHY010000305.1:0-3693 GCA_041652175.1 Pedobacter sp. | reverse complement strand
TGATCAGGAATGCGATTTCACCGGCTGTTTAATCATGGTACCCGGGGATGAGTACCGTTAAAGCTTAATATTTCAGAACGACAGGAAGTTTAAATAATGAGTTGATCATCTTCAGGTTAAACAGCAGCGTTATTTATAATCTTCAGGTTTTTTACCTTTCTGAAATCCATCCATCCCGAACATTGCAGGCTCATATTTCCCAACGATTTCCACATTACTCTTCTGAGGTATATTTTTTTCCAGACCTACAGCCCAGTAAGAAGCATTCACAACCAAACGTCTCAGATCCTCGCTGATGAAATCAATTGCAGCTCCCATGGTTGTTGTAAATACCCTGCCTTGTTTCCCCGATTCACTTAAATAAGTACGGGTCCAGGCAAGCGGCATAACAGATCTGGTCCATACCAGCCGACTTGAAGGATCTAAGCTTTCTGTTATCTGGCCCCAAAGCAAAACTTTATAATTAGCAGGCAGATTTTTAATACCATACAGATCTGTCGCCGTCCAGACATCACTCACTCCTTTCAAAATCGGATCAGTACCTGCCACCTCAAGCCCGTTGATTAATCCACGGGTACCTTCCTTGCCATGTACACCATGATGATTTACCCAGTTTTCTCCCAGGATGCGCTTACCAAATCCTCCTTCCCATCCCTTTTCCATACTTTTGTATCCATATTTGGCATACTTATTATTCGGATTCCGGCTATAATGAAATGCATGAGTAGCCGTCCGCAAGCCGATTACCGGTTTTCCGGCTAATAAATATTTATGGATATGCTGCATCTGATCATCCGGCAGCTCCCTGAACCGGGTAGCAATGATCATAAGATCAGCTGTCTCTAAAAGATCCAGCCCCGGAATGTTCTGTTGAAAATTCGGATCAACAAAACCTGTTTCGGGATTTATAGAGAATAATACAGTAGTACGAAAACCATGATATTTTGATAGAATTCTGGCCAGCATTGGCAAAGACTGTTCAGACCTGTATTCTTCATCCCCGCCAACTAAAACGATATGCTTTCCATTCGACAGATCTGCTGAGGGCATGTATTGTAACCAAGGGCCTTTATTCTGCGCTAAGCTTAACTGTCCACATAAAATAAATATCGCGGCGAAGAAAATACTAATCAGGATTCTATCCGTATGCATTATATAGCTTGTTTGCTTATTCATTGCTATGGTTTATAGTTATTATCATCAATTTAAAAGGAATAGAAATGAAATTAGCGAAAAATAACCTATACAAGCATCATAAGGACCTGACAATACAATATGTTATTTATTTTATATGAATTACCTGATTTATTTATTGTATTTAACTTTATTTATAATCTATGGGTTGTTTACCTTTCTGAAATCCATCCATCCCAAACATGGTAGGCTCATACTTTCCTACAAAATCCACATTACTTTTCGCCGGTATACTTTTCTCCAGACCTACTGTCCAATAGGCCGCGTTCACAACGAGACGTCTTAAATCCTCATTGGTGAAATCAATTGCAGCGCCCATGGTGGTTGTAAACACCCTACCCTTTTTACCCGATTCACTTAAATAGGTTCTCGTCCAGGCAACCGGCATAATGGATCTTTTCCAGATACCCGCTCCTGTAGGAGACACACCTTCCGTTCCCTGACCCCAAAGCAAAATTTTTGCATCAGAAGGAAGACTTTTGATACCATATACCTCAGTTGTTGTCCAGATATCACTTATTCCCTTAAGAATAGGGTTGGCATCAGCCACTTCAAGTCCATTTATTAATCCCCGGGTGCCCTCCTTTCCACTGGCCCCATGATGATTCACCCAGTTTTCTCCAAGTATGCGTTTCCCGAAACCACCTTCCCAACCCTTTTGGCTGCTTTTGAATCCATATTTGGCATACTTATTATTCGGATTCCGGCTATAATGAAACGCATGTGTGGCGGTCCGCAAGCCTATTACTGGCTTCCCTGCAACAAAATAATTGTGAATATACTGCATCTGATCGTCCGGCAACTCTCTAAATCGGGTGGCAATGATCATCAGATCTGCCGTTGATAAAAATTCAAGTCCGGGAATATTTTGATGATAATTCGGGTCAATAAACCCGGTCTCAGGATTAATAGCAAATAATACAGTAGTACGAAAACCATGACGCTCCGCTAAAATTTTGGCCAGCATTGGCAATGATTCTTCAGAACGGTAGGCTTCATCCCCACCAACAAGAACTATATACTTCCCGTTCGATTGACCGGCAGGGGGTGAAAAATGAAGCCAGGGCCCTTCCTTTTGTGCAAAAGCGGAATTCATTGAAAGAATTAATGTAAAGGTTAAGAAATATTTCATCAGAATTGAATTTCTGTTTAAAGTGTTGTTCATTGCTGTATTCATTTAGAGATGTGAGATGTGAGAAACTAATTTGTTCAATGATGATTAATGTCCTTAGTCATTATTCCCCGATACTTGTTCGAAAATGCGGAATGCGAACCAAACCCAGATTCAATCTTGATTCCCGGCTCCTGATTCCTGATTCCATTTATTGATTGTTTCCTATATTTATTCATACTATTTGCCAAGTTTAAATGCCACTAGGTTATCACCCCTGGCAGCCCCTAATCTGGATCCTCCACAAGCTACCACAACATATTGAACACCATTAATCATGTAGGTACTTGGCGTTGCATACCCTGCGGTTGGAAGATCAGCTTCCCATAACAGTTTCCCGTTTACCTTGTCGAATACCCTGAACTTGCCATCTTTGCTTGCAGCAATGAAGATCAAACCACTTGCAGTAACTATCGGACCACCATAATTCTCAGTCCCTGTTGATTCAAGTCCCTGATCCTTATATTTTTTAACATCCCCCAATGGCACCTTCCACTTATGCAGGCCGGTATTCAGATCGACTGCTGTCAGTATTCCCCAAGGTGGTTTTATTCCCGGATCACCATTGCTGTCCAGAAATTTGCTATAACCCTTCAGATCCCAGGGCTCAACTGCGCCGAATACATTCTTTGCTGAAGCGAGCTTATCCTTCTCACTCTCTTCATCAAACAAATAGTTTAAGATCGCTTTCCTGTCATCGCCCGAAATTTGAGGAAAGCCGGGCATTTTTCCTTTACCACTGGCAATAATTTCATAAACTTCAGGCTTCTTCAGCTTATTTTTGATCGTGTTCAGAGCGGGAAAGCCACTTGCCGGGTTCCCAAATCTGTCTACACCATGGCAGGGACTGCAATTTTGAACATACATCGCCTGTCCGCGACTCATTTCACCAAAGCCCTGGTTCGACTTTATGGTAACAATCCACGGAACTTCGTTAGAATTGACATATAAAATACCATCCTTATCTGCTGCTGCCCCACCCCACTCTGCACCACCATTTAATCCCGGCACCACCAGCGTAGGCTTATCACTTAGAGGCTGAAATATACCCTTCACGGTTCCCCTGAAAACCTGAAGCAAAGAATCGTAATCAGAGGAAGCTGCATTCAAGTCAGATTCAGTTATTAAATTCCTTGAGACCGGAGCCGGCATAGTTGGAACCGGCTGAGTAGGCCAGGCCTCCTCTTCTGCAACCGGTGATTTTGGCACCGTCACTTCCCTGATAGGGAAAACAGGTTTCCCTGTTTCCCGGTCAAACACAAAAACATGGCCGGATTTTGTGAACTGAGCCACTACGTCAATTCTTTTGCCGTTTCGTTTGATGGTTA
>JBAZHY010000304.1:0-3693 GCA_041652175.1 Pedobacter sp. | reverse complement strand
GGAAGGATGAAAAGAAACAGTGTTAAATAGTGTTAAAGCATCCCTAAAGGATAAAGAAAAGAAATACTTTCGCGTAAACGGATATACCCGATTAAATATAATTGAAGTTTTACCGATTTACCTTATCTTTGCAGAATGTTTAAAAACAAGCTTAACATATCCCTAAGCATATTAGTAGTCGTTATAATTGCATTTACAGGCTGTAAAAGCAATTATGAAAAATTACGTGCCAGCAAAGATACCGCAAAAAAATACCGCGAAGCTGTACGTTTTTATGAGAAAAAAGATTACAGTAAGGCTTTAGGCTTGTTTGATGATCTTGTTCAGAAATATCGTGGAACAGCCGAGGCAGAAGATCTGTCTTACTATTTTGCCTATACTCACTATAAAATGAAGGACTATACCACTGCAAGGTATCACTTCAAAGTTTTTGCCGATACTTATGGTTCCAGTGCCAAAGCAGAGGAATGTCGTTTCATGGCGGCTTATTGCTTTTATCTTGAATCACCTGTCTTCTCCCTGGATCAGGAAAATACTATCAAAGCAATCGAATCACTTCAGTTATTCATCAACCTTTATCCTAAAAGTGACCGGGTACCTGAAGCGAGTAAGCTGATCAGCAACTTACGCGATAAGCTTGAGATGAAATCTTATGCCAACGCAAAGTTATTCCTTGATATCGGAGATTATAAATCTGCTGTAATTGCTTTCAGAAATTCTGAACGCGATTTCCCGGATACCAAATATGCTGAAGAAATGGAATTCCTCACTATAAAAGCACAGGCTTTATATGCTAAATCAAGTTTTGAGATTAAACAAGAGGAACGCTATAATGAAGCAATAAAAATGTACGAAGAATTTGCACAGAACTATCCTGAAAGCAAGTATCTAAAAGAGGCAGAAAACATAAAGAAAACCAGTCTGAAAGCAATTGTTGATGTAAAAAAATTGCTTGCAGCGCAGGAAGCTGAGATGAAAGAACTTCAGGAGAAAGCTAAAGCTGCAGAAGTGGCTAAGAAGTCTAAAAAAGAAGAAACTAAAGAAACAAAAAACAAGTAAAATGAGTACAACAAAACCAGTTATTCCAAACAGTACAATAACACGTGATGTTCGTGAGTTAGATAAAACAACTGACAATATTTATGAGTCTATTGTTATTATCAGTAAGCGTGCTAACCAGATTGCGAATAACCTGAAAGAGGAACTTCATGGTAAACTGGCAGAATTTGCATCTTCAAATGATAATTTAGAAGAAGTATTCGAGAACCGTGAACAAATTGAAATCTCTAAACATTATGAGCGTATGCCAAAACCAACGCTAATTGCTGTTGATGAGTTTTTACACGATAAGGTTTATTTCCGCAATCCTTCTAAAGAGCAAAACTAAAGCAAGGGAGCCATAGCAGTAATGCTATGTACCATGCATGCTTTCGGATGGGTAGAATCATGCCCTATGCTTACAAATAAAAATATACTACTTGGTGTTTGCGGCAGTATTGCCAGTTATAAATCAGCTCTATTAACCAGATTGCTGGTAAAGGCTGGCGCAAACGTCAGGATAGTTATGACCAGGGATGCCAGTAATTTTATTACTCCCCTTACTCTTTCAACTCTTTCCAAACAACCGGTACTAACTGAATATTTCGATCCTCAAACGGGATCCTGGAATAATCATGTTGAACTAGGCCTGTGGTCTGATCTGATGATCATTGCTCCGGCAAGTGCCAATACTCTGGCTAAATTTGCAAACGGGCTTTGCGACAACTTACTTTCTGCAGTCTACTTGTCTGCAAAATGTCCGGTTTATTTCGCCCCGGCCATGGATCTCGATATGTGGAAACATCCGGCCACTCAAAAAAATATCAGCTCATTGATTAGTTATGGCAATATTCTGATAAATCCTGCATATGGTGAATTAGCAAGCGGACTTATCGGCGAAGGCAGAATGGCTGAACCCGAAGAAATTGTCCGTTTCATTGAAAATGAACTAAAAAAAAAACTCCCGCTAATTGGTAAGAAAGCATTAGTAACCGCCGGACCTACTTATGAAGCAATTGATCCGGTCAGGTTCATAGGCAATCATTCCTCAGGCAAAATGGGCTTTGCACTTGCTGAGGAACTTTCTGCCCTCGGAGCTGAAGTCACCCTGATCAGCGGCCCGACCAGTCTTGATCTAAAAAATAAGGCAATCGTAAGAATTGATGTAAATTCTGCGGAAGAGATGCTAAATGCGGCACTTTCCTATTTCCCTGACAGCGATATTTCTATAATGAGTGCTGCTGTTGCCGATTATAAGCCTAAAGAAGTTTCCAGTATAAAAATCAAAAAGAAGATTGATGACTTCCAGCTCCCTCTGGTCAAAACACAAGATATACTGTCTACTCTCGGAAGTCAAAAAAAGCAAGGTCAGATATTGGTAGGTTTTGCATTGGAAACAAATGATGAAGAAGCAAATGCCATAGGAAAGCTCCAAAGAAAAAATCTGGATTTCATTGTTCTCAACTCAATGAACGATAAGGGAGGGACATTCAGAAACGATAATAATAAGATTACCATCATTGACAAGGAGCTCAACAAAGAGGTTTTTGATTTAAAACCGAAAGATCAGGTTGCCGCAGATATTTGCAAAAAAATATTAGATTTAATACAATGAAATATCTATTGCTCCTTTGCTTTTTTCTGATATCCCATATTCTTTCAGCACAGGATCTGAATGCCCGGGTTCAGATACTGGCGCCACAAATCTCAAATTCCAATAAAAGGATTCTGGATATTCTCAGCAATACTATTAAGGATTTCCTGAATGGCAGAAGATGGTCGACAGATGCATTGCAACCGCAGGAAAGAATAGATTGTAATTTTGTAATAACCATAACTGATTGGGATGGCTCCAGCAACTTTAAGGCTGAGGCACAAATTCAATCCAACAGACCGGTATATAACAGTACTTATAGCAGCACCCTGCTAAATATCACTGACAGGGATTTCGGATTTACTTTTTCTGAAGGACAGGCCTTAGACTTCTCCGAACAAACCTATATTACTAATCTGAGTTCTCTTTTAGCTTTCTATGCCTATATTATTACAGGTATGGATTACGATACATTTTCAAGATTCGGAGGCACACCTTATTTTCAGAAAGCGCAAACCGTGCTTAATAACGCACAAACTTCACCTAATACCGGATGGAAAGCAATTGAAAATCTCCGCAACCGATTCTGGCTGGTTGAGAATCTGACAAACAAATCCTATAATCCAATTCGTGAAACACTGTATACATATCATAGGGAGGGGCTCGATGTGATGGCTGAAAACCAGTCAAAAGGTCGAAAAGCAGTGCTTTCGGTTCTTCCCCAATTACAAAAAATTGATAAACAAAAACAGGGGTCGGTATTATATCAGGTATTTTTTACAGCAAAATCAAATGAGATTGTCAGTATCCTAAGTGCGGCCGATCCTCAGGACAGAATCAAAGCATTTAACGTACTTTCTCAGGTCGATCCGGCAAACAGTTTAAAATATGAACTGTTGAAAAAATCCTGGTAGTCTGAACGTATTTTTAACAGGCCTATTAATTCATATTATTAATTTAGCTCAAATCCTTTGTAATACATGCTCAAGCGACTGGTAATTAAAAACTATGCATTAATTGACAATCTTGACATCTCATTTTCAGATGAGCTGAATATTATG
>JBAZHY010000303.1:0-3698 GCA_041652175.1 Pedobacter sp. | reverse complement strand
AGGAACGATCAGGCTCTGATTAAAAAGGCAGTAGATGTAAGTGTTAATATTCTGGAATATGGATGGGATAAGGAATATGGCGGGATTTTATATTTTATGGATATTAAAGGGTTTCCTCCTCAGCAGCTGGAATGGGATCAAAAATTATGGTGGGTTCATATGGAAACCCTGATCACCCTTCTGAAAGGATATTATCATACAGGAGATCAACGCTGCTGGAATTGGTTTGAGAAAGTTCATCAATATACCTGGGATCATTTTCCCGATCCGGAAATGGGTGAGTGGTATGGTTATCTGAACAGGCGCGGTGAAGTATTACTACCTTTAAAAGGAGGTAAATGGAAAGGATGCTTCCATGTTCCAAGGGGATTATACCAATGCTGGAAAACACTGGAAAAAATAGAAACAAAGTATTCAGAATAGGTTCAGATAAATTTTAAAATCTTAAGATATGGCAAATGTACCTTTGCAAAATGGGGTAATCCCTGATCAGGAGAATACCGGACAGAATTATATGCCTGCCCTTATTTCGTTGGCAGTGTTGTATTTCATGAACGGGTTTATAACCTGTTTGAATGATACCCTCGTTCCATTTTTTAAGGAAGGATTTACCCTGAGCTATGCAGACTCATCCCTGGTTCAGTTTTATTTTTTTCTGACCTACGGCCTCATGTCTTTTCCTGCAGGAATGATTGTAGAAAAAATTGGATATAAGAATGGAATGGTACTTGGGTTTGCTATTGCAGCTATTGGTGCACTATTATTTTATCCTGCTGCAGATATGCATTTATACTATTTATTCCTGGCGGCTTTGTTTGTGCTGGCAATAGGTATAGTCGTTCTTCAGGTTGCCTCCAATCCATATATTACGGCACTCGGTCCTGCCAAAACTGCATCTTCGAGACTTACCCTTATTCAGGCTGTCGGATCTGTCGGGACAACGGTAGCACCCATTTTCGGGGCACATTTTATTTTGTCAAAATTACAGGAATCGGGTACCTCGAGTGATGCGGTTAAATATCCTTATCTGGGTATTGCGGCTTTACTGATTTGTATTGCTCTTGTTGTTTATAATTTAAAACTTCCAAAAATCGGTACAGGAAAAGATAGTTTTCAGGCAAGTCCTGAAGAGAGAATCAGCATTTTTTCTTTTCGTAATCTGAATTTTGGTGCCTGGGCGATATTTGCTTATGTTGGTGCAGAGGTATCAATCGGAACATTCCTGACCAATTATATTGCCGATACTTTAAGTGTGGGTGTTGAACAGGCTAATTCGTATGTTTCCTATTACTGGGGAGGAATGTTAGCCGGACGTTTGGTAGGCTCTTTTCTGCTTAAAACAATCAGGCCTTCATTCGTGCTGACAATTTGTGCTGCTGCAGCAATTCTCCTGGTTGTTCTTTCTGTCAGTTCTTCCGGAGCTTTTGCAATCTGGTCAATGATAGGGGTAGGACTTTTCAACTCTGTGATGTTTGCGATCATTTTTTCATTATCAGTACATGGTTTAGGAAAATATACCACCAAGGCTTCCGGGATTCTATCAACCGCAATTGCAGGTGGTGCAATTGTTTCCTTTTCACAGGGTTTTATTAAAGATCATTCAACATGGGCCATAGCATTTATGGTTCCGGTCTTTTGCTATTTATATATTGTTTTTTTTGGTGTTAATGGCTATAAGTCAAAAGCTGAGAGTTTATGAAAAGAAGGAATTTTATCGGCCTGACAGGGCTTGGAGCTACCGGACTTGTTTCGGGAGCGCTTTCAACACTACCTGCTGATGTATATGCAACAGCCCCTCAGAAGAATCTGAAGGCGTCTGAATTAAATGCCAGCCTGGTCATTGCCGGCGGTGGGGTAGGTGGTTGTGCTGCGGCCTTATCAGCTTTACGCAATGGTCTGAATGTGATTATGACAGAAGAAACCGATTGGATTGGCGGCCAGCTTACCTCGCAGGGTGTACCGCCGGATGAACATTCCTGGATTGAAACCCATGGTGCTCCAAAATCCTATCGTGATTATAGAAATGCTGTCAGGGAGTATTATAAGAGAAATTATCCGATAACAGCAACTGCAAAAGTCAGGACGTATCTGAATCCCGGCAATGCGATCGTTTCTGCCTTATGTCATGAGCCAAAAGTTTCCCTTGCAGTTCTGATTGAAATGCTTGCTCCTTATATCAGTTCGGGCAAACTAACCTTACTCACTGAGCATAAGGTTCGCTCAGCCGAATATTCAGGAAATAAAGTAAAGGCTTTAAAAGTTCAGAGTCTTAGAAGTGGGAGTACTTATATTCTTAACGGGACATATTTTGTAGATGCTACTGAAACCGGTGAATTGCTCCCTCTGACGGGCACTGAATTTGTGATGGGAACAGAATCCCAAAATGATACGCATGAACTTCACGCTCCATTAAAAGCAGATCCGGATAATCAGCAGGCATTTACTGTATGTTTTGCTATGGATTATGTTCCGGGTTCAAATAATGTGGGTAATAAACCGGCAGAATATGATTTTTGGCGGAATCTGGTTCCCAGGATGAATCCCGCATGGTCGGGTAAATTGCTGGATCTGAGCTATTCAAATCCTAAAACCCTCGAAAAGAAAATATTAGGATTTAATCCTGACGGAAGTGCTACCGGTTCTTATCTGAATCTTTGGAATTACCGCCGCATACTCGCAAAGGATAATTTTATGCCCGGAGCTTTCGATGGGGATATTTGTACGGTGAACTGGCCCCAGAATGATTATACCCTGGGTAATCTGGTGGGAGTATCTCAGAAAGAGTTTGATCATCATGTCGGACGTGCGAAACAGCTGAGTTTATCTTTGTTTCATTGGCTCCAGACCGAAGCTCCCCGCCCGGATGGAAAGCAGGGATGGCCCGGACTTCGTTTGCGTAAGGATATTATGGGTACAGAAGATGGTATGGCAAAATATCCTTATATCCGTGAATCAAGACGTATAAAAGCTTTATTCACTGTTTTGGAAGAACATGTCGGACAGGATAACCGTATTCAGGCAGCAGGGCCTGTAGCAGGAAAGAAAGCTGCTGATTTTTATGACAGCGTAGGTATTGGCTATTATCATATTGACCTTCATCCAAGCAGCCGTGGAAACAATTATATTGATTTTGCATCATTACCTTTCCAGATCCCTCTGGGTTCTTTATTGCCTGTGCGTATGGAAAACCTCTTGCCGGCAAATAAGAATATAGGAACAACCCATATTACTAACGGATGTTATCGTTTACATCCTGTAGAGTGGAGTATTGGAGAGGCTGTTGGTTTATTGGTTAGCTATTCTCTTAAAAAGCAGGTAATTCCTCAGAAAGTCAGGGAAGGCAAACAATTGCTGGAAGAGTTTCAGGACTTTATCAGTAAGCAGGGAATAGATACAAAGTGGAAGTGATTTGGGACGGATAGGTTTTGAAATGGTTATTAATCAGAGACTCATCGCCAGATAACACAGATATATTAAGAAATTGAAGTTCCTGGTATTTATTATATACGTACTTATTCCGCATAACTTATACTTACGACAGGAAAAATATTAGGTATATTGTGATTGAAAGAAAATGATTATTCCATATGAATAATTATCACATACAAATTGTTCAAATGAATTAGTTGTTACAGATACCACCTTAATTCATTATTTATCTATGAAAAGAAGAGAAATTTTAAAAAGCCTTACCGTCC
>JBAZHY010000302.1:0-3701 GCA_041652175.1 Pedobacter sp. | reverse complement strand
TATGATTACGTTGAGTGTGTAAAGGAAAATAATTGTTTAAATCTAATACTATTCCCAGTTAAATCTGAGAGATTGATGTGCTTAAAATCGTAACAATGCTACTACCGGTAAATGATCTGATGCATAATGTTCCTGTACAACCCGGTGTGAAATAATACTGAACGGGTCCGTCCTTTTAAATGCAATGAAATCAATTGTTCTGTCAGGTGTTACTACCGGAAATGTTGGTTCGCAATTACTGCAGGTACGGATGAAAGCCTGGTCAAGCTTTTGTATAACACCTGATTCAGTTTCTGCATTTAAGTCGCCAGCTATGATAAATGGCAAGGTTTCTTCATTCCCTATTTTAGTGATCTCCTCAATCTGTACTTCTCTGTTTGATGGATTTTTCAGATGGTCTAAATGAGTTGCACCGAATCGGATATACTTCCCGTTTTTAATCTGTATTCTGGCTGTTGCCATCACCCTTGGTTCGCCTTTGGTTCCTGCAAGGGTAGTTAACCGGTGAATTTTAGTTTCACTGATTGGAAATCTGGAAAGAATGCAAACTCCATAATCTCCGCCGTTATGATCGATAGATTTAGCGAAGAAAAAATTCATCCCAAGCTTTCGGGCAATAATTTCTGCCTGATTTATTTTGCCTGAACGTTTTGTATTAACATCTACCTCCTGCAAACTGATAATATCGGGATTTTCTGATCGAATTGTTTTAATGATAGCTTCCATATCAATAAGTCCGGGTTTAGACGGAGGAATCCCAATATGAATATTATAAGACATGATTTTCAGCTCTGAACCAGATGATTGCTTAGTTGAGCTGACCTGATTTCTGCTAATGCCACAAGAAGTTGCAAGGAATAAGAACAGGATGAATGAAAGCTTTTTCATTATTGTGATTTAAGCCATGAAAGTAAGCTTTTTCAGCAAAAAATTATTTAATCCCTTCTTGATTTGTTCAATGATAGGAATTTGTACATTTAGTAAAAAATATTCTATGAATTTGAGATTGATTTTATTTGTCCTTGTTTTTATTTCGACCAGCGTATTCGCTCAAAAGTCTGATTCAAAGTGGCAGTATCTCTATAATGGCAAAGATCTGTCCGGCTGGAGATTAATGGGAGGAAAAGCAAAATATGAAGCTGTAGGCAACGAGATCATTGGAACTACCGTTTCGAATACCCCTAATTCATTTCTGGCAACGGAGAAAGAATATGGCGACTTTATTCTTGAGGTGGAGTTGTTTGTTCATCCTCTGATGAATTCCGGTATTCAGTTCAGAAGCCAGAGTAAACCTGAATATCAGAATGGGAGGGTACACGGCTATCAGATGGAGATAGACCCCTCTGCAAGAGCCTGGAGTGGGGGTGTTTATGATGAGGGTCGGAGAGGCTGGTTATACAATCTGGAGCTTCACCAGGCAGCTAAAACAGCATTCAAAAATAATGAATGGAATAAATACCGTATTGAATGTATCGGGAATTCCATTCGTACATGGGTTAACGGTATTCCTGTGGCTCATTTGATTGATGATATGACTACAAAAGGATTCATTGCAATGCAGGTTCATGCCATCCCTTCATCAGAGCCGTCAGGCCGTCAGATTCGCTGGAGAAATATCCGGATACAAACAGAGAACCTTAAACCTTCAGCACCTGATCAGATTTTTGTTGTCAATATGGTTGCCAATAATCTTTCAACAGTCGAGAAGAAGCAGGGGTACCGGCTGTTATGGGATGGTAAAACATCTAAAGGCTGGACATCCGCCAAAGGAAATGTTTTTCCGGCAGATGGATGGCAAATTCAGGACGGACTTCTAAGCATTATTAAGGATATTCCTGGTGAAAAAGCAAAAGGAGGGGATATTGTTACCGAAAGGGAATTTTCAGCATTTGAACTAAAATTTGATTTCAAACTTACCAAAGGGGCAAATAGCGGATTAAAGTACTTTGCGAATAACCTGGATGGTTCAGTTCTGGGACTGGAATATCAGATCCTGGATGACGAAAATCATCCGGATGCGAAAATGGGAATCAAGGGAAACAGAACTCAGGCCTCACTCTATGATATTTTCCCCGCCCAAAAAATCCCTAATTCGGTAAAGAAAGTTGGCGACTGGAATCAGGGGATGATCCGGGTTTATCCGGATAATAGGGTGGAACACTGGTTAAATGGTTTTAAAGTTCTGGAATATCAACGTAACTCAGTAGAATTCAAGGAGGGTATTGCTCAAAGTAAGTTTAAAACAGTTCAGGGTTTTGGAATAGCTCCTAAAGGCAGAATCCTTTTACAGGATCACGGTGATGAGGTGTATTTCAGAAGTATCAAGATAAAAGAACTTAAATAATTTTTTAGGGTTGTTAAACAAGAAAGCCGATTAATTAATCGGCTTTCTTGTTTAAGTAATGTGTGCCCAGAGGGATTCGAACCCCCATCAGCAGAACCGGAATCTGCAATTCTATCCATTGAACTATGGGCACTTGCTATTGAAGCAAATATAGTTATTCCCCTATCAGAGACAAGTATTAAACATTAAATCTGAAGTGCATAATATCGCCGTCCTGGACGATATAGTTTTTTCCTTCAACACCAAGTTTACCGGCTTCCTTACATGCTGCCTCTGAACCAAGGGTTACGAAATCATCATATTTTATCACTTCAGCACGTATAAAACCTTTCTCAAAATCAGAATGTATTACCCCCGCAGCCTGTGGTGCTGTAAAGCCTTCAGTGATTGTCCATGCTCTTACTTCCTGAACTCCGGCAGTAAAGTAAGTTGCTAATCTCAGAAGCTTATAAGCAGCCCTGATCAATTGAGTTACACCCGATTCAGTCAGTCCGAGATCCTCAAGGAACATCTGACGTTCCTCATAACTCTCCAGTGAAGCAATTTCTGCTTCAATCTGAGCTGAAATGACCAGAACTTCGGCGTTTTCTTCTTTTACAGCTTCACGTACGCGGTCTACATATTTATTTCCGCCAACAACTGATTTTTCATCCACATTACAAACGTACATCACAGGCTTTTCTGTAAGAAGAAACAGATCTGCGATAAACTCTCTGTCTTCTTCGCTGATTGGAGCCGTACGCACTGATTTTCCGGATTCCAGATGTGTTTTTACAATGCTGCAAACCTCATAGGTCTTTTTGGCATCCTTATCATTGCCGGTTTTAGCCATCTTTTCAACCTTCTGGATACGTTTGATGATTGCGTCCAGATCTTTTAACTGCAGCTCGGTATCAATGATTTCCTTATCGCGGATAGGATCAACAGATCCGTCAACATGAATCACATTATCATCATCAAAACAACGTAAAACATGAATAATTGCATTGGTTGCCCTGATATTACCAAGGAATTGATTTCCCAGGCCTTCACCTTTACTTGCTCCTTTTACCAATCCTGCAATATCCACGATCTCAATTGTATTCGGCTGAACTTTTACCGGTTTTACCAGTTCTGCCAGTTTGGTTAGCCTTGGATCAGGTACTGTAATTACTCCTACATTGGGTTCTATAGTACAAAAAGGAAAGTTTGCTGCCTGTGCCTTTGCGTTTGAGAGACAATTAAAAAGTGTGGATTTTCCAACATTTGGTAATCCGACTATACCGCACTGTAATGCCATTTGAGTTGATAGTTGATAATTGACAATTGATAGTTGACAATTGACAATTCTTAATTTTTAATTTTTAATTCTTAATTC
>JBAZHY010000301.1:0-3704 GCA_041652175.1 Pedobacter sp. | reverse complement strand
AAGGATGTGATCCGTGCAGAAGGTAAACCAGAAGAAATGGTTGAAAAGATTGCTGCAGGTAAACTGAACAAATTCTACAAAGATTCCACACTCCTTAATCAGGAGTTTGTAAAGGATTCATCTAAAACTGTCACTCAGTTCTTAAATGATGTAGAAAAAGGTCTGACCGTAACCGCGTTCAAACGGGTTCAGTTAGGCGCATAATATTGATACTTTAAAATCCTCTCCACTCCGGAGAGGATTTTTTTTGTCCAAAAATTCCTGAGCTATGAATCGGGCTTAACTGAAATAAGCATTAAACACACGAAATAATGATTATTTTAATCCTCAAAGACTCCATCTGACAATTAAAACGGAAAATAACAGATGAAAACTGCATTAATAAACGCAACAATATTTACCGGGGAAGAAAGACTTGAACACAAAGCCCTTCTGATAGAGAACGGTTTAATACATTCTATTACAGATAGCTCTGATATACCCTCAGATTTCCATATCAACAATCTTTCAGGATTAACACTTGCCCCGGCATTACTGGATCTTCAGATTTATGGAAGTGGAGGAAAATTATTTGGTGCCCTACCGGATGCAGAGAGTCTGGAACAAATGGAAAAAGATTTGCTATCTCAGGGAACCACCGGCTTTTTTGCAACATCTGCTACCAACAGTGATGAAGTAGTAATTAAGGCTATAGATGCTGCAAAAGAATACCGCAAAAGAGCAAAAGGAAACTTTCTGGGATTGCATCTTGAAGGTCCGTATCTTAACGCAGTTCGAAAAGGAGCACATCCGGAAAAATTCATTAAAAAAGCTACTTTAGATGAAATCCGAAGCTGGGTAGAACGTGCTGAAGGTGAAATCAGGATGATGACTATTGCACCTGAAATACAAGATCCTGAAATAATGGATTATCTTCAGTCTGAAAATATTATCATCTCTGCAGGTCATAGCAACGCTACTTATGAAGAAGCTATAGGCTTTTTAAATTCCCCTGTCCAAACCTGCACACATTTATTCAATGCGATGCCACCGCTACACCACAGGGATCCCGGATTAATTGCGGCCATATTCAAAGTCAAACCATATGCAAGCATTGTAGCAGACGGAGTACATGTAAGTTTTCCAATGATTGAACTGGCAAAACGGGAATTGGCTGAACGTCTTCTTCTGATCACAGATGCAGTTACTGAAACAGAACTGGGTGAATATCCTCATCTATTTAAAGGTGATCGCTATGTTATGCCCGACGGAACTTTATCAGGCTCCTGTCTGACTATGTTGAAAGCTGTAGAAAATTGTGTTCTCAGGGTCGGAATACCCCTGGACGAAGCCCTAAGAATGGCATCAACCTATCCGGCACAATTAATAAAGGATAAAAAACGAGGTTTATTAAAACCCGGATACAGAGCAGATATTATTGTAATAGACAATGATCTGAAGCACCACAGCACCTATTTTTCGGGCATTCTGAACTAAAATAAATTAATAACTTTACAAAAAATCTCTTCATGAAGTATAAACGTATCCTGTTAAAATTAAGTGGCGAAGCGTTAATGGGCGAAAAGCAATACGGTATTGATATTGATCGTGTTGCGCAATATGCCAAAGATATCCACGCAGTCCATGCAAAAGGAATTGAGATCGCGTTGGTAATCGGCGGTGGTAATATTTATCGCGGCCTTAGTGCTGAAAAAGCAGGAATGGATCGTGTACAGGCTGATTACATGGGAATGCTGGCAACTGTGATCAATAGTATGGCCCTTCAGGATGCATTAGAAAAAACAGGAGTAAAAACACGCTTACTTACTGCCATCAAAATGGAGCAGATCTGCGAGCCCTTTATTCGCCGCCGCGCAGTCCGTCATCTTGAAAAGGGAAGAATCGTAATATTTGGCGCAGGAACCGGAAATCCTTATTTTACTACAGACACCGCGGCTTCATTAAGAGCTGTGGAAATCAATGCAGATGTAGTTATGAAAGGAACCCGCGTTGATGGAATATATACCTCAGACCCATTAAAAGATCCTGAGGCAAGCAGATATGACGAAATCACCTTTACGGAAGTGTATAATAAGAACTTAAATGTAATGGATATGACCGCCTTCACCCTATGTCAGGAGAATAAACTTCCAATCATCGTATTTGACATGAACAAACCCGGCAACTTCATGAAACTTGCTGAGGGTGAACCAATTGGAACACTTGTAAAGGGGTAAACAGGATTTCGGCAGGCATAAAATCCGAATTAGAAGGATTTTAATTATTTTTACTGATCGAACAGATAGATTATGAACGACCTAATAAAGAAACAATTAGATGATGCAAAAGCTCATATGGAAAAAGCTATTGAGTTTTGCGATGGTGAACTGACAAAAATTCGTGCAGGAAAAGCAATGCCAAGCATGCTGGACGGTATTTACGTAGACTACTATGGCACAGCAACTCCACTAAATCAGATTGGAACAGTAAATACCCCGGATGCACGTACACTGGTTGTGCAACCATGGGAAAAATCAATGATATCTCCTATTGAAAGAGCTATTATGGAAGCAAACATTGGCCTGAATCCACAAAACGATGGTTTAGTTATTCGCCTCAATGTTCCACCCCTAACTGAAGAGCGCAGAAAAGATTTAGTAAAAAAAGTTAAGGAAGAAGCAGAAAAGGGACGTATTGCAATACGTAACATCCGTAAAGACGCTAATGAAAAGATCAAACGCACCAAATCTGAAGGGGTCTCTGATGATGAGATCAAGGGAGGTGAAAACGAAGTTCAAAAATTAACTGACAGCTGTATCACAAGAATTGACCGACTGATGGAGGCCAAAGAGAAAGATATCATGACTGTCTAATCATACATAAGGCTGGAAAAAGAGAATAGGGAATAGGATTGATACTTATTCCCTTTCTTTTTTAGAGAAAATAAAATGAGATTACTTGCTGATTATCTGAAGAACTATACCGGATTGATTTTGCTGGCTTTATTGCTTGCTGCTATCAATCAGATTTTTTCTCTTCTTGACCCCTGGATCTTTCGTAAGATCATAGACACCTATGTAACACGATATCAGGAATACAGTACCGAAGAATTCTTTAGAGGTGCCGGATTATTGATATTGGCTGCAATGGGAGTTGCGATGGTTTCAAGAATCGCTAAAAATTTTCAGGATTACTATGTTAATGTAATTACACAACGTTTAGGAGCTAAAATTTATTCTGACGGACTGGCTCATTCATTAGAATTACCATATTCTGTATTCGAAGATCAACGCAGTGGTGAAACGCTGGGCATACTTCAAAAAGTAAGAACAGATACCGAAAAGCTCATTACCGCTCTAATCAACATAGTTTTTACCTCGCTGGTTGGAGTTACTTTTGTTTTTGTCTATGCGATTAATATTCATTGGTCAATTGCAGTAGTATATATTTCTGTTATTCCCGTACTCGGAACTATAAGCTCAGTACTAAGCAAAAAGATAAAAGTAGTTCAGAAAACAATTGTCAGCGAAACTACTGCCCTGGCCGGTTCCACAACAGAATCTCTCAGAAACATAGAACTGGTAAAAAGTCTCGGACTTTCGAATCAGGAAATCAAAAGGCTTAATAATACCACAGATAAAATTTTAAAACTTGAGCTTAAAAAGGTTAAATATGTCAGAAGTCTTAGCTTCATTCAGGGAACATTAGTTAATCTTCTTCGTAAC
>JBAZHY010000300.1:0-3705 GCA_041652175.1 Pedobacter sp. | reverse complement strand
TATCCACGGAATGGTACTTAAGAAGTTTGGTTCCCAGGGACAACAAAAATCATTTTTAATAGCACTGAAACTTGCTCAATACACCTTTCTGCATAAGAATAAAGGCTTTGAACCCCTGCTGTTGCTGGATGATATCTTCGACAAACTTGATGATGCCAGAACGACCAAACTAATGAAAATGGTTTCGGATAAAGATTTCGGACAAATATTCATTACAGATACCAGCAGACACAGAATTGAGGAAATATTCAAAAAAATTAAGGTCCCGGTAAATATTTTCGATATAGAAAAAGGGAATATCCGAAGTTAACCTGCTAATAAGGCACCGAATTATTTAACTTTATATCAGAAATCAATCAAGCTATGGGCCGTACTAACGACAGATCACTTAAAGATGCCATCGAACAGATGCTGCAGGTTTATAAACTGCGCAGAAAGTTTGATGAAACATCCCTGATCGCTGCCTGGCCTGAAATGATGGGGAAAGCTATTGCAAACCGGACTAAAGATATTTTTATCCGCGACCGGAAATTGTTTATCAGACTGGAATCTGCCGTAATTAAAAATGAATTACTGATGATGCGTTCCAATATCATCGAAAAAATGAACGAACGTGCAGGAAGCAGTATTATTGATGAAATAATTATTCTTTAGATCAGCGTTTTCTTTCGCTGTAATTTTTTACAAGAAGATAATATAAAACGGTGAGGAAAGAGGCTATTGAAAACGCCTTCAGAAAGAACAGATAGTTCACATTTTTGTCAAAACCGCCATAATAAGATGCAGCAGGTGGTACAATCAGCATGACCAGAAAAAAGACCAGATACCGGGTCTGAAATATTTTCATCTGTGTATGTTTTATTATATGCCCTGAACAGAAATAAAATGATGCCCAGGGCAAAAACTGCAAATTAGAATCGCTCGAATGCTGTAAAGAAGAAATTGCCTTCTATCTGTGCATTCTCGTCAGAATCAGATCCGTGAATAGCATTTGCATCAATAGACTTTGCATACTTGTTTCTGATAGTTCCAGACTCAGCTTTAATCGGATCAGTAGCACCGATCAACTTACGAAAATCTTCAACTGCGTTATCTTTTTCAAGAATTGCTGCTACAATTGGTCCTGAAGACATGAAATCAACAAGATCCTTATAGAAAGGGCGCTCGCTGTGTATAGCATAAAACTGCCCGGCAAGGTCTTTGCTCAGACGGGTATATTTTAATGCAATCACTTTAAAGCCTCCTTTAATAATATCATCCAAAATAGCACCGGTGTGTCCATTAGCTACAGCATCGGGCTTAATCATTGTAAAAGTTCTGTTAGTTGCCATATTATAATTTGAAAATTAGTGCAAAAGTACAGCTAAAAAACCAAAGGCTAAAGGATTTTAATAAATGCGCATTTGCAAATCGTTTATTTTGGTACCTTTGCATTTCTTTTGTCCTTAGATGTTAGATTTAAATCCTTTAGTTAAGCTTTTAGCTGAACCCAAACGCATTGTAATTACTACCCATCCCAAACCCGATGGTGATGCCATGGGTTCTTCACTTGGATTATATAATTATCTGATCCGCAAAGGACATCAGGTAGATGTTATAACTCCTACGGACTATCCTGCTTTTCTGCAATGGCTTCCTAATAATTCAACAGTAAGCATTTTTACCGATAAGCCCGAAGATTCGAAAAGATTGGTAGCCGAAGCAGAACTTATTTTTTGTCTCGACTTTAATTCACTAACACGTATCAACGAATTGGGTAATTTTATCCGTACTGCTCAGGCAAAAAAAGTACTGATTGATCACCATCTGGAACCTGAAGGATTTGAAGATTTTCGTTTATGGACAACCGGCGCATGTGCTACAGCACAGCTTGTTTATGAGTTTATCGTAAACATTATGGGCGACAGAGAACTGCTGAATGCTGATATAGCGAGCTGTCTTTACACCGGAATAATGACTGATACCGGTTCTTTCCGCTATCGTTCAACAACCTCAAAGGTTCATCATATTGTTGCTGATCTGATCGACTGTGGTGCTGATAACACCAAAATACATCAGTTGGTTTATGATAATTTTGCTGAAAACAGGCTTCGTTTTCTGGGTTATGTACTTCTGAATAAACTGGAAGTACTAACTGAATACAACTCTGCGATCATTACAATTACCCAAAAGGAACTTGAGCAATTTCACATTACTACAGGTGATACGGAAGGAATTGTTAATTATGCACTTTCTATTCAGGGCATAAAGCTTGCCATCCTGATTATTGAAAGACAGGATATTGTGAAACTTTCCCTCAGATCAACAGGTGATTTTCCAGCTAACGAAATCTGCAAAAAGTATTTCAATGGTGGCGGCCACCTGAATGCTTCGGGAGGTTTTTCTTCTGAAGAAATTGAAAAAGTAAGAGCAAAATTCGATGTAATTTTGCCTGAATACAAAGAACTATTACTTAAATAAGGGGAAAAATCATCAATTAATAAAAAAAATCATCTTTCAGCATTAAGCTGATAGTTTGATTCAAAAAACAAATGTATATTTCAAAATGAAACTGCCACGCGTTCTTAAACAAAAAGAATGGGTCTAAAGTTTCAGGAAAATTTATAAACCAATAATAAAAAATGAAATCAACATGAGCTATTATAAAATAATCATAAGATCATGTAAGCTTCATTGCAACTAAAAAAACAAACTATATACAAATGAAAAAATTAGTATTCGCATTAGGACTGGCAGTTACGGGATTAGCCGCTTGCAACAATTTTGAAAAGGGTGAGGGGGATATGTTATATAAAATCCACACAGACAAATCAGGTGAAGTAATCAAGGAAGGCGATTTTGTAGCATTTAAAGCTATTGAGAAAACTGAAAACGATTCGGTATTATATAGCTCTTATGATTATGACCGTCCATCATTGCTGGTAAAAGAAAAATCAATCTTTAAGGGTGACCTTTTTGCTGCACTCAGCTTATTAAGTGAAGGGGACAGCGCAACATTTAAGATCAATATTGATTCAATGGTACAAAAAATGGGTCGTCCGCAACCAGCTGACACAACCAAAAAATATCTTGTTTATACTATCAAAATTGATAAAGTAATTCCAAAAGGCAAGTTAACCGACAGTCTTTTCCGTGGGAAAATCGATGAATTCCTGAAAGCTGAAATGGAAACTGCAAAAAAAGGTGAATCTGCAAAATTGAAAGCCTATGTTTCTTCAAAAGGTTTAAAACCAACAGTTAGCCCAAGCGGCTTAAATTATGTGATCACTGCTCAGGGCAGCGGAGCAAAGCCTAATGTAGGTGATACTGTTCTTGTAAACTATACTGGTTCATTCCTAAGTGGAAAAATATTTGACACCAGTTTACCTGATGTTGCAAAGAAAGCAGGAACATTCAATGCTCAGCGCCCATATGAGCCATTAAAAATGCCGGTTGGAATGAACAGTTCTATTCCCGGATTTGAAGAAGGTTTAATGCTATTAAATAAAGGAAGTAAAGCTACTTTAATCCTTCCGTCAAATCTGGCATATGGCGAACAGGGCAATCAGGGTATTCCTCCATTCACTCCATTAGTGTTTGAAATAGAAATGGTAAATATCATTCCTGCCAGTGGTGCTTCTGCCCCTGTTGCAGCAGTTAAGTAATTGATATTTTTTACATAAAAAAAGCCTCTGTTGATTCAACAGAGGCTTTTTTTATGTTCTC
>JBAZHY010000299.1:0-3705 GCA_041652175.1 Pedobacter sp. | reverse complement strand
GTTTGTGATGATCAGCGGTGCTTACCTCCGGCAGAAGTAGAATTTGAGATTGAACTGATATCAGCCTCGGTTATAGCAGGCACTGCCGACTCCAATTCTGCGGCGGATAGTGTTCAGTCCGCTGCAGTTACCGCAGATACGGCTACACTGAAAGCGGCAGAAACGGTAAAGGTATCGGCCCCGGTTTCTGAAAATACTGCATCAGGATCGCTATGGACAATTTTTATTGCCGGGTTCATAGGCGGACTTGCCGCATTCTTTATGCCCTGTATTTATCCGATGATTCCGATGACCGTTTCATTTTTTACCAAACAAAGCGGATCAAGGGCCAAAGGAATTAGAAGTGCGGCCATTTATGGATTATCGATTATAGTGATATATGTTGCTTTAGGTTTATTGATCACGGTGATATTTGGTGCATCAGCCCTGAATGAAGCGGCAAGCAGCGCCCTGTTTAATCTGTTGTTCTTTGCTGTTCTGGTTATTTTTGGAATTTCATTCCTGGGTGCTTTTGAGATAACACTCCCATCATCACTGGTCAATAAAATGGATGAAAAATCAAACCAAAGCGGTATTATGGGATTGTTTTTCATGGCATTTACCCTCGCACTGGTTTCGTTTTCGTGTACCGGACCAATCATTGGAACGCTATTGGTTGATGCGGTTTCAAAAGGATCTTATTTAGGTCCGGCAATTGGGATGCTTGGTTTTTCAGCAGCCCTTGCCATTCCGTTTACCCTATTTGCAATATTCCCTTCCTGGTTGAAGGAAATGCCAAAATCAGGAGGCTGGTTAAATACCGTTAAGGTTTCTCTGGGCTTCCTTGAAATTGCCCTTGCGTTCAAATTCCTGTCAAATGTTGATCTTGCGTATCATTGGGGTGTTTTAAACCGTGATGTATTTTTAATAATCTGGATTGTGATATTTGGGTTATGGGCTTTATATCTTCTGGGCAAAATTCGTTTATCACATGATTCAGAGATTAATTTCCTGTCTTTGCCAAGATTATTCTTTTCAATGTTTATTCTCGGTTTTACCCTATATATGATTCCTGGATTATGGGGAGCACCACTGAAAGCGATCAGTGCCTGGCTTCCTCCACAGGTAACCCAGGAGTTTGATTTGTATTCGAATGCCGGTCCGGCTTCAGCAAAATCCCCTGAAACTGCAGGTAAAAAGTATGCCTCATTATTTCATGCCCCTCATGGACTGGATGCGTTTTATGATTATGAACAGGGACTCGCATATGCGAAAAGTGTGAATAAACCTGTACTGATAGATTTTACAGGCTGGAGCTGTACCAATTGCCGGAAGATGGAAGCCAGTGTCTGGCCTGACCGGGAAGTTTTGCGTCGATTAAAAGAAGATTATGTATTAATATCTTTGTATGTTGATGATAAAACTGAACTTGCAGAAGAGGAAAAATATATTTCTACTTTCAGCGGTAAAAAAATAAAATCAATCGGACAAAAATGGAGTGATTTTCAGGCTTCAAAGTTCGGAACAAATTCACAACCTTATTATGTGATTGCAGATTATGATGGTAATGTGCTTGTTCCGCCTCAGGCATTTGATCTGGACATTCAAAATTATATCAGGTTTTTAGATAGCGGTAAATCTGCTTTCAATAGTAAATAAAAAAGGATGACTAAAAAAAACATAAAAAATATAGGGGTTTTTACATCCGGGGGCGACTCCCCGGGGATGAATGCGGCCATTCGTGCTGTGGTAAGAACAGCATTGTACTATGATCTGGAGGTAACCGGAATTTTGAGAGGTTATGATGGGATGATCAGCGGGGAATTTAAATCCATGGATCGTAAATCTGTTGCCAATATCATTCAGCGGGGCGGAACAATGCTTAAAACCGCCAGAAGCGATGAGTTTCGCACAAAGGAAGGCCGGCAGAAGGCTTACGAGCAGTTAAAGAAACATCATATTGATGCCCTGGTGGCAATCGGAGGTGATGGTACCTTTACCGGTGCTAAGATTTTCAGCGAGGAGTTTGATATTCCTGTAATGGGCCTTCCGGGTACTATTGATAATGACCTGATCGGAACCGACTTCGCCATCGGCTATGATACAGCAATCAATACGGTAATTGATGCAGTGGATAAGATACGCGATACTGCTGAATCACATGACCGTTTATTCATTGTTGAGGTAATGGGCCGAGACTCCGGGTTAATTGCCCTGAGAAGTGGTATTGGATCAGGTGCTGAGGCAATTCTTATTCCCGAAACCAAAACGGATATCAATGCCCTTCTGTCGCGTTTGGAGCACAGTCGTAAAGATAAATCCTCCAAGATCATTATAGTTGCAGAGGGAGACGATGCCGGCGGAGGTTTTGAGGTAGCTAAAGTGGTTAAAGAAAAGTTTCCCGGAATCGATACCCGGGTTTCTATTCTCGGACATATTCAAAGAGGTGGTCCGCCATCCTGTATGGACAGGGTTCTGGCCAGCAGGCTCGGGGTTGCTGCAGTAGAAACCCTTATGGAGGGAAAGAGTAACGAAATGATTGGTATTGTGAACGGGAAAATTCATTTTACCCCTTTTGGTAATGCTATAAAACATAATAAAGACGTGAATTCTGAATTGCTGAAGATTGTAGAGATTCTTTCTCTTTAATTTTAAAATCAATGTCTGATTGATCCTCAGTGAGCCGGATTTTTTAAAAACTCATATTATGAAGATTATGAACAAATTCGGCTATCTGACTATTGTATGGATAGCATTAGGAATGGGCTGCAAGAGCCCTTCACAGACAAATGATACAGTATCATCTGTAAATCTGAACATCCAAAAACTGGCAGATGGATTACATTCGCCGGTATCTGCTGCATTTACGCCAGATGGTTTAATGCTCGTTTGTGAACAAACCGGTGTAGTCAGAATTATTGATAAAACCGGCCTGTTGGAAACCCCCTTTTTGGATTTGCAGAACAAACTGGTTAAGCTGAGTGGTGCCTATGATGAAAGAGGCTTGCTGGGCATTGCACTCCACCCGGATTATAAGGGCAATGGAAAATTTTATCTTTACTATAGCGCTCCTTCTTCAGTACCTGGCAGCGATCATCAATCGGTAGTTTCTGAGTTTAAAGTTTCGGCAGATCCTCTGAAGGCAGATATCGGTTCAGAAAAGATATTATTAACCATTCAGCAACCTGAAAGTAATCATAACGGAGGTGAACTGAAATTTGGCCCGGATGGATATTTATATATTGGAACCGGTGATGGTGGTGGAGCCGGAGATCGCCACGGAGAAAGGGGCAATGGCCAGAATCTGAATACACTATTAGGAAAAATTCTTAGAATCGATGTAAATTCCGGAAATGGATATAGTATTCCGGCAGATAATCCATTTGTCGGCAAACAGGCAAAGACCGAAATCTGGGCATATGGCCTGCGTAATCCCTGGAGGTTTTCATTCGACCGTAAATCCGGAGCTTTGTTTGCTGCTGATGTCGGACAGAACAAGTTTGAGGAGGTTAATATTATTGAGAAAGGCGGCAATTATGGCTGGAAGATCATGGAAGCCACCCATTGCTTTGATCCGGAAGAAAACTGCGATTCAAAGGGCCTGAAACTGCCGATTACGGAATATGATCACGATACGGGTATTAGTATTACAGGCGGTTTTGTTTATCAGGGCAAAGCGATTCCGGAAATTGCAGATAAGTATATATTTGCCGACTGGACAGGTCC
>JBAZHY010000298.1:0-3730 GCA_041652175.1 Pedobacter sp. | reverse complement strand
CAGTAAAGCATATTCAAGGACTCCGGCATCAATTTCATCAGCTGGTAAAATAAAATTTATCAATCCGTAATGATTTGCGGCATCCGCACTGATAAGATCACCACTGAGCAGTAATTCCCTTGCACGGCCCCCTCCTACTTTCCTGATTAGAAAACAGCTGACCAATGCAGGGATAAATCCGATTTTCACTTCGGTATAACCAAATTTTGCTTCAGGGACAGAAAAAACCAGATCACAAACTGTAACTAAGCCACATCCACCGGCAATTGCATGCCCCTCCACCTGAGCTATAACCAGTTTGGGAGATTCATAAATCAGCAAAAAGAGTTCCATTAGAGCAATAGTATCGTTTCTGCTCTCCTCAAAACTACTTTGCTGCAAGTATTTCAAATAATCAAGATCAGCACCGGCACTGAAGACTTCACCTGCTGCTTTTAATATAATGACTTTTACTAATGGTTCTGCTATAGCCTTTCTGAAGCAAGCTGTAAGCTGCTCTACAAGTTGGGGGTTTAGGGCATTTCTTTTATCCGGGCGATCGATCTTTATTACTGCAATCCGGTCTGATATACTGTACTTAATTAGATCCATATTTATTCCCGTCTTTCAGATGACTAAGAATCAAATTTAATTCAATTTATCAAAGCTTAATAACATATGCAGGTTTTTTCTTCAGGGAATAACATCTTATTTTTAATCGTTTTGCTTCAGCAAGCCATCTTCTGATTTTGTAGTCTGAGTTAGTCCCATCAATCAAAATTAATTTTACATGGAATCGGGCCAAAATATCCTTCAAATCCCACACATTATCATGGCTAATCAAAACCGCATCCAAAGATGTTTCTGATTGAAAACTATATCCGAGCAAGTCTTTATTCCATTTGAGCATTTTGAAATTGCCAATTTGTATAAAATTTTTATTCTGTTTAAAGTTAATCCCGTCGGTTTCCTGAGCAAAGGTGGTAAATTGTGTTTCTGTTGCTCCGCGACTTGCAATCATGGGTTTGACAGAATAATCAAGAATTCTATCAGAGAGGTTTACATCGGATATCACTACCGCTTTACCCTGATTAAACCAGACCAGGGCTGAGTTCTTTTTCAGACTCATGAAAACGATTTCATTCCTGTTGAAATTATTAATACTTCTGATTGAAAAGCTAACAGAAAGGATCAATACCAAAATCAGAACCTGCCATAGCATATATCTTAATCTTAATGAATATCCCAGAGAGATTGATACCACAATCAGACTAATCAGTAACACTTCAAATCTATTAATCCATAATCCGGTTAATACAGCAGACGGAAACTCTTCTATTTTAAATAATAAGCTATTGGTAAAATCAATTAGTTGACTCAAAAATTTGCCTAGTATATTTTCAACGATTGCAAAAGGGAAAAGTATAAATGTAATACCTCCATACATAATTAACGCCACCGGAACGACAATCAGAAGATTACTAATCAGAAAATAAAGGGGAAACTGATGAAAATAATAGATACTTAAGGGAAATGTTGCGATTTGTGCGGCAAGAGACAGGGCCGAATATGACCATACAGAATCCAGAATCTTATTCTTAAAATAAAACAAGTTATAAATGATTGGCTGAAAATAGATAAGTCCGCAAACTGCAAGATAAGAGAGCTGAAATCCGACATCAAAAAGATACCATGGATCAATAAGCAAAAGAAAGAATGCAGAAATAGCAATAAGATTATAGGTATTCTGCTGTTTATGTAAACTCTTACCAATAACCACAAAACTCAACATGAATGCAGCTCTGCAAACAGAGGCAGACAAGCCCGTAAGCAGTGCATAAAACCATATAAATCCAATGATCAAAGCTGATCTGAAAAAGATCAGCCGGGTACTTCTTTCCATTGGTTTCAAAAGTACATTCAGTACCAGAAATACAATTCCGACGTGCATTCCTGAAACAGAAAGCACATGCATTGTCCCGGTATCAGAATAAGCCTCCTCAATCTCATTACTGAGATCAGAACGATAACCTAAAATCAATGCAGATGCTAATGCCGCTGCATCTCTGTTGTCAATCGACTTATTTATCCTTTCAACACACTTAAAACGCAAATTAAGTGCATAATTTATAATTGTATTACCTGAATCCCGTTTCAGTAATTTAACCTCTCTTTCATTAAAAAATGCCTGATAATATATTTTCCTGTTATTCAGATATCCCTTATAGTCAAATTCGTCCGGATTATAAGGAGCTTTAATCTCTGAAAATTTAGCCGGAACCAGCAACATATCGCCATACTTTAAATCCAGGCTAATGGTTTCATCCTGTCTTAGTAAAATCAAAAGATTACCAGAACTGTTTAATATACTTTTCCCTCTAAAACTTTTTAAAACCTTTGTCTCAAAACGAATTGTACCGTTAGAAGTTACCGGCTCGTCAATAACCTTCAGAATAAAGGAATCAGCATTTGTCCGGACAAAATTGAGGGGGTTAAATACACCTGAACTGTTTGCTGTGATTCCTGCACCGATTAAGAATATAAAAACATGAATTATAAATCCTGCTGACCAGGAAACTTTATAGAGTTTATATTTTCTGTAAAAGAGAATGAAAATTAACAGTAAGAAAAACAGAAGGAATGAGATAAAAATCCAGAAATCTGCAATTATTTTTGAAGGAAATAGACAGGTAAATATAATTCCGGCAATCAAAGGAGCTAACAGCCGGACAAATGGAAGTTCACCTTTATAGAACATGGCTAAAACTGATATCTGATTTGAAGTCTGATATCTGATTGATTAATCAGACTATTATAACCCGCCTTTAACTCATCACGAAAGCTTTTATGTGCATATCTCAGCCATATATCAAATTTTTCAGAAAATGTATATCTGGTATTTATATAAAACCTCAAACCACTTCCTTGAAAAGCAGGTACAGAATATGAGTATAACACATCATTCTCATAAGTGTATATTCTGGAATTAAAGCTATCAGTATCAAATATTCCAAAACGAATATGAGCTGATAATCTGGAATTCATAGGGTCATAAATAATATCCTGATAAGTCAGGAATCCATATTCCCGGCTTGCGGGCATTTTCTGATAAGTAACAAGTTCAATCCGGTTTCTAAGAGTAAATCGCTCATCTAATTTGTAATTGATCTCAACCCTGTAATTGTCTTTCTTGACATTTTCTAACCCTGATGAGTTTAAAGAAAGATCAGGATTCTCTTGTTTTATCTGCTGTTTTAGCTGAGCAGTAACTCTAAACCTTTTATTAGGCTTATAAGTCAGTCGCGCAAGATTTTCATAACCCTTTGATGGACCATCCACTCTGAATTTCAGCCAGGGAAATCTGAAAAAATCTGAGGAAGCGAAAAATTCCCATCCGGGATCAAACTTTAAATCCACCCCTGCTAAAAAGCCTCTTTCATTGAAGGCTTCTGATGACTCAGAAAGCGCCCGATTAAAAAATGAATGATAGTTTTTAGCATAATTTCTTTGAAGCAATACGAGGGACACACCTGTTGAAAGACTACTCATCAAGCCATTAATCATTGCTGTTCCCGATTGATCAGACTTGGCCAGCTCGCCAAAAAAATAAGTATTTCTAAAAGTATAGCTGTAATATACACTACCGTTAATAAGCCGATTACCCACGAAATCATTTTGCTGATACATATGCTGTCCCGGGGCAAACGGAATATTATATTTTGTATGAAAAACAGTCGTTCCCAGATTAAAT
>JBAZHY010000297.1:0-3731 GCA_041652175.1 Pedobacter sp. | reverse complement strand
AAAAGAGAACCCAGGTCAGACTCCTGATCAGCTGATTGCCGAAACTGTAAAGTTTGTAAAACACACACTCGAAGGAGCAGAAAGCGGACACGACTGGTGGCATATTCAGCGCGTCAGAAATAATGCCCTGCAGATTCTTGAAACAGAATCAGCAAATATTCTTATTGTAGAGCTGGCTGCATTATTACATGATATTGCCGACAGCAAATTTCATAATGGAAATGAGGAAATTGGTCCTGAAAGAGCCGGAGATTTTCTAAAATCGCAGGGGCTTGCTGAAGATACAATCTGCCATATTCAGCAAATCATCCGTAATATGTCGTTCAAAGCAAGCTTTGATAAAATAGATTTTCATTCAAAAGAATTAGAAATTGTTCAGGATGCAGACCGGCTGGATGCGATCGGAGCAATTGGTATTGCAAGAGCATTTAGTTACGGTGGATTTAAAAATCGTGAAATCTATAATCCTGAAATTCTTCCTGCATTGAATATGACAAAAGAAGAATATAAGAAATCTACTGCTCCCAGTATTAATCATTTTTATGAAAAGCTATTGCTGCTCAAAAACAAAATGAATACTGAAGCAGGAAGAAAGATTGCTGAAAGAAGGCATAATTTCATGGAATTATATCTTGAAGAGTTTTTAAATGAATGGAATGGCGAAAAATAATTTTAATAATTGCCATCTTATTAAGAATTAAAATTATATTGTATTATGAAGTTATGGGTTCTCGTTTTCATTAATGCTCTGGCCGTAGCAATGTCATTGTCAATAATTAACTTCTATTTCCAGAAGGACATTATTGATTCCCTGATTACATTCGCAGTTTCACTGATTACCAGTTATATTACTTTTTATTATCTGATTGAACGCTTTGTATACAGTAAAATCAAGCTTATTTATAAATTAATCCACAATTTAAAACTTGGTAAAGATCTTAAGGATGCTCTGGGAGAATATGTAAGTGCGGATCCGATTAACGATGTGGAACAGGAAGTAAAAGAATGGGCCAGAGACAAAAAAACGGAAATTGACAAATTAAAAGAACAGGAAAAATTCAGAAGGGAATTTCTATCTAATATCTCGCATGAACTGAAAACCCCACTTTTCGCAATACAGGGTTATATTGAAGCTCTGCAGGACGGCGATATAGAAGACAAGGAAATTACGCAGAAGTTTCTGGAAAAAGCCTCTAAAAACATTGACAGACTGGCCTTTTTTATCAAAGATTTAGATGAAATCTCCAAACTTGAAACTGGAGAAATTCCAATCAACTACGACAAGTTCGACCTTTCGATCCTGATATCAGAAGTGATCGAATCATTGGAATTGAAAGCAAATAAGCATAATATCACCCTGCACTTCAAGGAAAAATATAAATCACCAACATGGGTAAATGCTGATAGAGAAAAAATCAGACAGGTTTTGGTGAATCTGATCAGTAATTCATTAAAATACGGCAAGAATCCCGGGAATACATTTATAAAGACATTTGGTCTGCACGACCAGATACTTGTTGAAATTACAGATGACGGAATAGGTATTGAGGAGAAATATTTGCCCCGTTTATTTGAACGATTCTATCGTACTGATCAGAGCCGTTCCAGGGAAATTGGTGGCTCCGGAATAGGGCTGGCAATAGTAAAACATATCATTGAAGCACATCAGCAAACCATCTCTGTGAGAAGTACAGAAAATATCGGATCTACTTTTGGGTTTACCCTTGCAAGGGCATAATTAACAAAATCAATAAGTTAACATTAAATTAACATTCTGATTGTAGTTTTGTTCCATATTTAAAACTCAACACATGTCACTGAACAGTATTTTCCAGTATTTCATTCCTAAAGACAAGAAATTTTTCCCTCTTTTTGAAAAAGACAGTGCCAATCTGATCAAATTAGGCGAAAAACTTGTTGAAGCTGTTAACACAGAAGATCTTAACAGACGCCAGGAATTATTTAAGGATATCTCCGATCTTGAGCATGCAGGTGACGAAATTACACACCAGATTCATCTTGAGTTAAGCAAAAACTTTATTACCCCCTTCGACAGAGAAGATATACACAGGCTTGCTAGTGCCATTGACGATATCGCAGATTATATTCATGGGTCAGCAAGTCGTATGGATCTGTACAACGTAACAGTGATTACTCCTCCAATCAAGGAACTTGCAGGCCTGATCCTGCAGGCTTGTCAGGACTTGCATAAAGCAATTCACGAGTTACGCGATCTTAAGAATATTCGCGTAATTGCTGATTCATGTGTACGTATTAACAGTATTGAAAACCAGGCTGATTATGTTTTCGATAAAGCCGTAGGCGAACTCTTCGACAATGAAAAAGATGCAGTTAACCTGATTAAATACAAAGAGGTCTTACAAGGTCTTGAAACTGCAACTGACATGTGTGAGGATGCAGCAAATGTTCTTGAATCAATTCTTGTAAAGAACGCTTAATACATAAAACGATACTACACAAGCTATATGGGCTTTACACTTTTAATTGTAATCATTGTTTTAGCACTGGTATTTGATTATATCAATGGCTTTCATGATGCTGCTAATTCTATAGCAACCGTTGTTTCTACCAAAGTTCTTACCCCGTTTCAGGCTGTGATTTGGGCAGCATTCTTCAACTTTCTTGCCTACTGGATCTTCAATCTGAATGTTGCTGATACTGTTGCGAAAACTGCCGATACCATGAATATCAACCTGGTGGTTATTTTGGCAGGAGTTATTGCAGCCATTTGCTGGAATCTTTTCACCTGGTGGTTTGGAATTCCATCCAGCTCTTCACATACCCTGATTGGTGGATTTGCCGGAGCTGCAGTTGCTCATGGCGGCTTAGATGTGATCAATCTGGGTGTAATTGGAAAAGTAGCGTCATTTATTGTTTTGGCGCCAATTATTGGTATGATCATGGCCTATACCATAACAGTCATTATCATTAATATTTGTAAGAATGCAAATCCATCACGTGCTGAATGGTGGTTTAAAAAGTTACAATTAGTATCCTCTGCATTATTCAGCCTTGGTCACGGTGGTAATGATGCACAAAAAGTTATGGGGATTATTGCTGCAGCTATAATTGTATATCTGAAGGATGCACACCTCGATATGGATACATTAAGTCACTGGTTACAGATTAGTTATACTGTCGTGGATGGCAAAGTTAAAATTAACCATATTCCGGAATGGATTCCAATTGCCTGCTATACAGCAATTGCTGCAGGCACGATGAGTGGTGGCTGGAAGATTGTAAAGACCATGGGTACCAAGATCACTAAAGTAACCCCGCTTGAAGGTGTTGCTGCAGAAACTGCAGGTGCAATGACTCTGTTCATGACTGAGTATTTTAAAATTCCGGTTTCTACAACGCATACCATTACCGGTTCAATTATCGGGGTTGGATTAAGTAAACGAATAGCTGCAGTTAGATGGGGAGTTACCATCAGCCTGATGTGGGCATGGGTATTAACCATTCCTGTTTCTGCGGCTCTTGCAGCACTATTTTATTTTCTGCTGAGTTTGTTCCTATAATAACAAAGGGCTCTGAAGTTATTCAGAGCCCTTTATACTATTCAAATAACTAGATTCTGTTACTTCAATACAATATTCTTTAATTCGATTCTGGATAACTCTCTTAATTTCCCGGCTTCAAACAGACTGTCATATTTAAACACTGTTGTAATTGAGTCGTCTGAAGGCATTTGATAGTTTATATAATCC
>JBAZHY010000296.1:0-3745 GCA_041652175.1 Pedobacter sp. | reverse complement strand
GATTGTCCTTGCCTGTAATCTCTGCAAGTTGACTCTGGTTCATATCATTGTCATTATTCAGACTTTTAATAATCAGCCATTGATCAACAGTAATATCAAAATTTTCAGTATTAAAACGGCGCTGGGCATATTGTTTTACCTTTCTTGCAGTTCTGTCAAGTAAGTAAGAGTAGGTGCTGAATAATTCTTTTGCCATACTTATTGTTAGTATGACAAAAGTATAGAAATTGTCCGAAAATAAAAAAGCATCCGCCTCAGGCGGATGCTTTTTTACAAAAGTTTAACTAAATATAAATTAAGCTTTGTTTTTCTCTTTAATAAACTCAACAACGAATGGCGTCGCAACGAACAGGGATGAATATGTTCCGAAGATTACCCCAATAAGCATTGCGAATGAGAAACCTCTCAGAATTTCACCTCCGAAGATGAAGATAATTAACAATACGGCAATGGTACAAATACCAGTAATAACTGTACGGCTTAAGGTACTGTTTAATGCATTGTTGATTACCGTAGGCAGATTTTCATCTTTTGAATGATGTGTACCAATGTATTCACGAACCCTGTCAAATACAACTACTGTATCATTGATAGAATATCCCATAACGGTAAGTATAGCTGCAATAAACGATTGATCAATATCTAATGAGAATGGGAGCCATCCATTAAATATGGTGAATATTGCAAGTAATACGAGAACATCATGTACCAATGCAAGGATAGCAGCGAAACCAAAAGCCATTTTCTTAAACCGGGCTAATACGTAAAGGAAAATTACCACAATTGAGAAAATGACAGCCCAGATTGCGGACTTTTTAATGTCATCGGCAATGGTTGGTGTTACCTTTTGTGAATCCTTGATCTCATATGAGGGACTTACTTTTTTCAAAGCATTTTGTAGCTTTTCATTTACCTCGGCATTGGCTTCATCTGAATTATCAGTGATTTTATAGGCAGTAGTAATCTTAACCTGATTAGATGAACCGAAAGTTTTAACTTCAACAGCTGTATTGAATTCATCAATCATGATAGATCGAACACCCTCGACTTCTACCGGTTTGTCGAATGCAACAAAATAGGCACGTCCACCCTGAAAATCAACACCAAGACTGAAGCCCTGAGTAAATGCTGAGATTATACCTGCAATAATAATTGCTGAAGAAAGCATATAGAAGCGTTTTCTTCCACTTATAAAGTCGAATTTCGAATCTTTGAATAAATTTTGAGTCGCAGCAATTGAGAAGCTGATTGCTTTCTTTCCATCAAGTAACCATTCAAATACCAGACGGGAGATAAAGATAGCAGCAAACAATGAGGTAATAATACCGATCATTAAAGTAGTTGCAAAACCAACGATAGGTCCCTGACCAAATACATAAAGGATCACCCCTGTAAGGAATGTGGTGATGTTAGAGTCAAGAATTGAAGGCATTGCCTTACGGAAACCTTCGGTGATAGCAAGGCGCAGTGTTTTACCTTCTGTAATTTCTTCACGAATCCGTTCATAAATCAATACGTTTGCATCAACCGACATACCCAGTGAAAGAACAATACCTGCGATACCCGGTAAGGTTAATACTGCACCTAATGAAGCAAGTACACCCATCAGGAAGAACAAGTTGACCAGCAAGGCTATATTTGCAACAACACCTGCAGTGCTGTAATACATAGCCATAAATAACAGAATTACAATGATACCGGCAATGGTTGAAATTAATCCTGCAGAAATTGAAGCTGCACCCAGTGAAGGTCCAACAACATAATCACTTACAATTTTTGCCGGGGCAGGTAATCTACCAGCCTTTAAAACGTTTGCTAAATCCTGTGTGTCTTCAACCTTGAAATTTCCGCTGATGGAAGAAATACCATTTGGAATTTCACCTTGTACTGTTGGCGCTGAATAAACCAGATTATCCAACACGATTGCTATACTTTTCTTGTTATTAGGATCAGCAGAAGCAGCTGCAGTAATTGAGCGCCATGAACGGGCCCCGTCAGCATTCATTACCATGACAACTTCAGGATTTCCCTTTTGATCATAATCTGAACGTGCATCAGAAATAACATCTCCTTCAAGAGCCGGTCCGCCTGCAAGATTACTTGTTTTTAATGCATATAGTTCAAATATTTTGCTTTCTTCTGTCATTGGTTTAACTCCCCAAAACAACTTTACATTCTGCGGAATCACAGCTCTAACTTCAGAAGAGGCCAGGTATGAATTAACTTTTGCAGTATCCTTTAAGGCTGCATAACCAACTACCGGACCCGGGCGTAATGCAGGTTGTCCGTCCTGTCCCTGGAAGGTTGCAGGATTTAAAAGCGCAAAAAGAGGATTTTGCTTTGCCTGTTCAGCCTGTGCCTTATTTAGAGCAGCAGTACTGTCAGATGCACCGGCTTTTTTACCAAGAGCAGCAAGTTTACTTTTTGATGTGTCCTGAACAGCTGTGGCCGAAGTGGTATCAGAAGATTTCAGACTGCTTGCCAGAATACTGTTTACATTCTGTAATAAACCAAAAATCTCAGTATTGTCGTATGTTTCCCAGAATTCAAGCTTTGCTGAACCCTGCAATAGTTTCCGAACCCGGTCAGGTTCAGTAACACCCGGCAATTCGATCAGAATTCTGTTGGTTCCCTGTTGTTTTTGAATATTAGGTGAAGTAACACCAAATTTATCAATACGTGTTCTCAGGATATTGAAGGAAAGATCTATCGCCCCATCTGCAGATTTTCTGAGAAAGGTTAAGACAGTCTGATTATCTGCGTCAATCTTTAAGTTAGCTGAATTCTCTTTAGTAGCAAAAATACTGGCAAGTTTGGTATTCGGACTTAGTTTTTCAAATTCTCTTCCGAAGGCACCTATAAAGTCGTTTTCGCCTCTTGCAACTGCTAATTCAGCATTTTTTATGGCTGCATTAAAGTTTGCATCAGTGCTGTTATTAGCAAGGTTACGCACCATATCGCTTAATGCAATTTCCATGGTTACGTTCATACCACCCTTCAGATCCAGTCCAAGTGGAATTTCGCGCTCTTTTGCGTATTGATAAGTGATATAACTCAGGCTGTTAAATACAGGTAATGATGCAACAGAATCAAGGTATCCCTTTTCTTTTGTAGCATCTCCCTTTGCAAATTCCTGTGCATCTTTTTCAACTTTATTCGCTATCCACGTAAACGAGAGGGAATACAAACACGCTATAGTTAGCGCTATTGCTGCGAATTTTACTAATCCTTTACCTTGCATTTTATTTTAATTGTCTAATAATGTTGATTTAAACCTTTTTTGGTTAAGACGCCAAAGCTAATTAAATTTTTGTTTTTTGAAATAATTCTTTAACACAGAAAATGTTCTGTTAGATCAGACTTTTCTGTATTTGATAAAACTATAAGAATATAAGTTCTTTTCATCAGGATAATGAAGATTTTTTTCCACTTCTATCCATTCTTCAGGATTGATTTTCGGGAAAAAGGTATCTGCATTAAAATTATGATGAATAATGGTGAGGTATAATGTGTCTGAAAGCGGAAGTGCCTGTTCAAATATTTGTGCACCGCCAATAATGAATATTTCATCTTCATTGGAACAAAGTTGTATTGCTTCTTCAAGGGAGTTGCAAAATTCAATGTCCTGATGCTGAAGGCCTGATTGTTTGCTTATCACAATATTTCTCCTGTTTGGAAGTGCTTTTCCTATAGAGTCAAAGGTTTTCCGACCCATCAGGATGGAATGTCCGCTTGTCAGATTCTT
>JBAZHY010000295.1:0-3749 GCA_041652175.1 Pedobacter sp. | reverse complement strand
GATCATCCTATACCATATCTTTATCCATCGGACAGGGAGAACTGGGAATTACACCATTACAAATGGCAAATGTAATGGCTATCGTTGCAAACAGAGGCTTCTTTTATAAACCGCATCTCATTAAGGCAATAGGTGATAAGAAGGTCATCAAGGAAGAATATACTACAAAAAACAGTGCAGGTATCGACCAAAAATACTTCGATGTAATCATTGACGGGATGAGCGCAGTAGTTAACCAACCAAGCGGAACGGCATGGATATCCCGTATTGATGATATTGAAATGTGTGGTAAAACCGGAACCGTACAGAATCCACATGGGAAAGATCACTCCGTTTTTGTGGCCTTTGCCCCACGGTATAATCCTAAGATTGCTATAGCAGTGGTGGTTGAAAATGCAGGATTTGGCTCAACCTGGTCTGCACCTATTGCGAGTCTCATGGTTGAGAAATATATTAACGATACGATCAAAAAGCCAAAGGTCTATATAGACCGGCTGTTGCAGGCCAACCTGCTACCCGGTGCTGGCGGCCGGCTGGTTGGAACCAAAATAACAGGAACTGACAGTACTAAAAAAAATCTGAATAAAGGGCTTACAGAGAATAAGACAACTAAAAGCAATGAATAATCAAAGAGGACTATTCTTTAATGTCGACTGGTTTATCATTTTAACCTATCTGGTTCTTTGTATTATCGGATGGTTCAATATACATGCAGCCGTATACGACCCCAATAATCCAAGTATTATAGATCTGGACACTAATTATGGTAAACAGCTTATCTTTATTATTTCAGCAGTAATTATTGGTTTTGTCATTCTGCTTCTTGACAGCAAATTCTTTAATACCTTCTCTCCGGTTTTCTACGGTATAAGTATTCTTTTACTGATACTGGTACTCATTATCGGGCGTAATGTTGGAGGAAATCAAGCATGGATACCTATAGGAAGTTTCAGACTTCAGCCCTCTGAGTTTGCCAAATTTTCCACCTGTCTTTTACTTGCAAAATATCTGAGTTCAGGTACAGTAAAAGTACAGGAATTAAAAACTCAGATTATTGCCACGGTAATTATTCTATTCCCCACTGCCCTCATTTTACTGCAACCTGATGCCGGATCTGCACTTACCTTTACATCTTTGATACTGGTACTTTACCGCGAGGGGCTTTCAGGGTATTTTCTGATTGTTGAAGGCCTTTCTATATTACTATTTGTTCTTACCGTTCTTTACAACAAATATCTGGTATTGGCTGGAGTGCTTCTGTTTGCCGGAGCCCTCATCTATTTCTATCGTAAAAACAGGAAGATCATAACGATTACAGGATTCGGAGTTCTCTTCTCTGCACTTTTTATATTCTCTGTTGATTTTGCCTACAATCAAATTCTTAAACCTCACCAAAGAAATCGTATAGATCTTATATTGGGAAAGGTAAATGACCCAAGAGGAATCGGATATAATCTGAATCAATCCAAAATTGCAATCGGATCAGGCGGACTCTGGGGCAAAGGATATTTGCAGGGAACTCAAACAAAATACAATTTTGTACCTGAACAAAGTACAGACTTTATCTTCTGTACGGTTGGGGAAGAATGGGGTTTTGCCGGATGTTTTTTGGTTATAGCACTATACCTCTTTTTACTTTTAAGAATTGTAAATATTGCTGAAAGACAACGATCTTCGTTTGCCAGAATTTATGGATACGGAGTTGCATCGATACTGTTCTTCCATATCTTCATCAATATTGGCATGACCGTAGGGATAATACCCGTTATCGGAATTCCACTACCCTTTATGAGTTATGGAGGCTCCTCCCTATGGAGTTTTACTATTCTTCTTTTTATCCTGCTGAAATTCGATTCCAACAGGATGGGCATTAATTAGAGAAACGTTTATTGAGCAGCTCGTAAAACTTGTCGGCTGCATCCTGTTTATCAGACCATGAATTCTTGGAAGCATAATTCTGTTTCAGAAAATTATCTGCAGATTCAAAATTATCAAAACGGTTCAGAAGCTCAATGGCTTCACTATAAGCAAGACTATAACCGTTAAACAGATCTCTCACAAACAGCAGCTTATCATTCAGACTAATCATACTTTTCAAATCTTTCGACTGTCTTTGAGTAAACTGACCTGATACCGTATTCCTCACATTCTGAGCTGATAAAATTTCATTCAGGGATAGCGGAGCTGCCTCTTCGGTCTTTTCGGGCTCTTTCACTAAAGGAGCAGGTTCTTTCGGTTCTGTTAAGGGCAGTGATGTCGCTTCTGGGGTTATTACAGATCCGGATAGGGTTTCGGGTGCCTTCACATTTATTGGTTCCTCAGAAATCCCGGACTCAATCGACTCAGGATTTGTCTTAACAAATTCAGAAGTATCCTTCAGCCTCGTTTTTTGATCAATTACACTAACCTCTTCTTCAGTAAGCGGTCTGTCAAATAACTTACTGGCTTTCTTTTCTTCATAGTCAAATGAATCCTTATCTTTTTCAGCAAGCTGAGATTTCCAATCAGGAAGCCCTGCCACTTCATCCTGACTCATAACCGGCTCAACAGGAACAGATTTTATATATTGAGGTGCCGCAGACTGATCTGTTTTATAACTCGTGGAATTTCCATTTAATTTGATGAGAACAGAAATATGATTGGAGAGAAATTCCGAATTTGCAGCAAACAGTTCAAGTTCCAGATCATTTAAGTTTTCAGGGTTTTCTGAAAGATATTCATACTGATCTTTCAGTTCTGAAATTATATCACCAACTTTTTTTAAAATTTCTTTCTTGTTCATCATAATATTAAAATGGAATTCTACACGAAATCAATGTAAATACGGCTTTATCGTACATTTTAGCACATTCAAATATATTACATTTATCACTAAAGCCGGGATTTTTAATGAAGGAAAGATTCAATCCGGCAGAAATTTCGGATATTAGATGCCCGGATTAAATGGGAGTTTCAGAGTAGAATGTTATTTAGCGAGCATAATTTTAAAAGAAGAGCTGAACTTGGCGGCAGTATCGAAGTGATTTGCGGATCAATGTTTTCAGGAAAAACAGAAGAACTTATCCGAAGGTTACGCAGGGCACAAATTGCAAAGCTTAATGTAGAGATCTTTAAGCCTAAAACGGATACCCGCTATGACGAAAACTCGGTAGTCTCACATGATCTGAACTCTATTCAATCAACACCGGTAGAAAATGCGGCCTCTATTCTGCTGCTGGGGGCAAACACTGAAGTGGTAGGTATCGATGAAGCTCAATTCTTCGATGACGGACTTCCCGAGGTTTGCAATAAATTAGCCAACAGAGGAATAAGGGTTATTATTGCCGGACTGGATATGGACTTTCAGGGAAAACCTTTCGGCCCAATGCCTGCACTAATGTCAATTGCAGAAATGGTAACCAAGGTTCATGCAGTCTGTGTACAATGCGGAGGTGCAGCAAGTTATTCTTATCGTACAGTTGCCAATGAAGCTAAAATTCTTCTGGGTGAAAAGGAAAGTTATGAGCCCCGATGCAGAACCTGTTACAATAATGATAAATAGGCCCTGAATTTCTGTGAATGATCACTGTGCCGAATGATCAGATCAATCATCGGTTCTCCGGATGTATAAGCCGAATATTATCCTTTATCTGGAAATCAGTAATTTCAGGGTTCTCTCATCGCCATCAAACATCATCTTATACAGATACACTCCGGGTTCCAGATCAGAAAGATTGACCCTTATACTAAATGAACCTTCGGAAAGATTT
>JBAZHY010000294.1:0-3764 GCA_041652175.1 Pedobacter sp. | reverse complement strand
AGCAGAGGACTGGAGCTGATTCATGAAAGAGTAAATCTATTGAACAAACTTAATGAAAAGAAAATCGAAATATCTAAGGCTCAAATGGGCAATTCGGGCACCCAGATATTGATTACCATTGAATTGTAAATCAGAACCGGGAGACTTATGTGCTCCCGGTTCAAACTAAACTCCTAATCACTATACAATAAACGGATCCACAATAGCAAGTATTTGAGCTTTTGTTAAAGGTTCATCGAAAGCCTCAGTTGCTGCACCCATAGAAATTGCTTGTCCGTTAATACCAGTAATTTTAATCCCCGCCTGGGTTTCAAGTTCCTCCCCATCATAAGAAGCCTGCACGGCTGTACCAATACCAGAATCCTTTGCGGTAATCCAGGGCTTGATATTTGCCCCACGTGCTTTGCGCATCTGACGGATATGCGCTGCATGTCTGGCTTCCACTGAATGGATGTTCAATGCTGCAGTCAGCACTCCTCCGCTGCCGATTAATGCCGGAGCCTGTCCTTTATAGGCTCTCACTCCCGTATCTTCAAAAGTTTGAGCTACAGCAAGAAAAGTATCGTAATTTGAAAATACATTGGCAAAGGGTCCGGTATTAGATCCATTCCCGGCTGAAAAATCGAATACCGGCTTATTTACTGGAGTTTTACCCATTGACATCAGAGCTGTTTTCAAAAAGGTCACATGCTGGTTTTCATGATCACGAATGGTAGTCATTGCTCCTAATGCTGCTCCCGAAGGTATAAGGCCAACAGCGGCAACACCTCTGGTATAAAATTCAGCTTCCAGATATTCCAGTGTTAAAGCAAACTGCAATACTCCCTCCACATCAGCTGCAGAGTTTTGAGCATAGGCTTTTTTAAACATTGAGCCTAAAGCAAAAGGGACAGATGCGAGGGCAACTTTCTTACTAAAGTTGTAAAACCCGCTCATTACTTTTCTTCTCGGACTAATTCGCTCATAGACTTCCGCATCAGTTTTTTCAATTTCTTCTATTATGTTCAATAAATTCATGGCTGTTTAAATTAAGATTTAGGTAAATCATTTGCGTTAATTTTAGTTTTAATGAAGGGGGCTGCTATAGTGATCACTTCCATTGGAGGACGGGATTTATCGAGTCCGTTATTGTCAACCACCTCAGAATTGGCAAAACTACCATTGCTGATCAGGTCGCGGATCAGTGCTGCATGACGTGCTTCAACAGAAACGATTTTACCGGCAAGGCTCAGATAAGCAGAATCTTTGATCAGCACCCCTGCACCATTATAGGCAGAAACACCGAGATCTTCGAATGCTTTAGATGTGGCCAGAACACTTTCCCGGCTACTGAAATTGATCATCGAAAAGTCAACTTCAAGCCCCGGAATTGCATTGGAACCCAGGGCATTTTTAAAAAATTCACGGTGCGCGATCTCATGATCTCTGATGTCTGCCAAAAGTATTCTCTCGGCTTCAGTAATTCCGGTATAAAATGAAGCCACTACTTTGGTATAAAATGCAGCTTCAAGCTGTTCAAGTGCATAGGCATAATTCAGAATACCTATGTCTCCGCTTCCCAGATTAACTCCCTTCGAATCGTCCATTATCATTCCATCTTTTTTACATCCTGCGGCAAATAGTGCTAAGCCAACAGTACCTGCCCCTGCAAATTGCAGGAATGAGCGGCGATCCAGTTTACTCTGCTGCTCATTTTGTGTTTTTAAGTTTTCCATACCTGTCCTGATTTTTTGTATTGATTTGCTATACCTACGACTTCAGTTACAAGTCAGATTTATTTTTTATATATTTTTTAAACAGGGATATTTATTAAAGATTTTTTTTCGTTTAAAATGCTTTGTCAGTATGTTTGTTTATGAGTTTTGAAAGACCTGAAAATTTAATTGAAGCATTAATTTTTGCTTCAGAGAAGAGTATCTCCATTGAGGAAATACAGCAGGTTTTAGCTGAACTGAATGAGGATAATTATTCTGCCGGACAGATTACTGAGTTTGTTGAACAGATCCGAATGAAATATCTGGAACTAAATCTTGCCATAGAACTGGTAAGTTTAAACGGAGGTTTTCAGTTTCTGACCAGAAAAGAATATTATCCTGTAATTAATCAGCTCCAGATTCAGAGATCAAGGAAGAAATTAAGTCAGGCGGCACTTGAAACACTATCGATCATTGCATACAAGCAGCCGATCACCAAACTGGAGATTGAACAGATCAGGGGAGTAAACTGCGATTATACGGTGCAAAAACTACTTGAAAAAGAACTGATTAGCATTAGTGGTAAATCTGATACAGTCGGGAAGCCACTACTTTATGCTACCAGCACGGTGTTCATGGACTACTTTGGTATAAACACAACAGATGATCTTCCTCAGTTAAATGAGCTGACAGCTGAAAATAACAGTATTGGAGAACCAACAGATTAGAAACATTTGTCTGAATAAAAATTAAAAAAGAAGGGCTGATAATTCAAAATCTTGTTAATTTTACTCTACCATAACACTAAAATAAAGAACGCGTAATTTGCTACAGATGAAGTCGCCAAAAAAAGTAACTAAAAGCGAGGGGTCAAAAAAGAAATCTGCTGCAGGCCCGGTTAAGAAGCAGAACAAAATAACTGACCCGAAAGAGTCAAACCGTCTGATTATGGATGATGACGATGAGTTTGATATTCCTTTGGATGATGATATTCAAGGATTTGATGATTTTGTAGATGATGACGACGATTTCTAAGTAAATATTGCCATAAAACACAGGCATTCAGTTCGCTCTGAATGCTTTTTTTATTTAAAGCCATAGCTGATGATTTTAGAAGAAGTAAAAAGCGGAAAAGCAGCCCGCGAATTTCTTGATGTTGCACGGGAATTGTATAAAGACGATTTATTCTGGGTTTGTCCACTTGATAAGGATGTAGAAGCTGTTTTCGATCCAAAAAGAAATGTTTTTCATAGCCATGGCACCTGCACCCGATGGATCCTGAAATCTGATGATGGCAAATTAATTGGCCGGATAGCGGCATTTATTAATGAGGAAAAAGCGTATCAGCATGAGCAGCCAACCGGAGGGATGGGATTCTTTGAATGCATCAATAATCCTAATGCTGCAAAACTTCTTTTCGATACCGCTAAAAGCTGGCTTCAGGAAAGAGGAATGCTGGCAATGGATGGGCCAATTAATTTCGGGGAAAATGATAGCTTCTGGGGCTTACTGATTGAAGGCTTTACAACCCCATCTTACGGAATGAATTATCATCATTCCTATTATAAAAAGATGTTTGAAGATTATGGCTTCTACGTTCTTTATGAACAGATTACTAACCATCTCGATGTGAGAAAGCCATTTCCTGAACGATTTACAAAAATTGCCCAATGGGTAGCTGCCAAACAGGGTTATGAATTCAGATATCTTGAAACAGATAAACTCGAAAAGTTTGCAGAGGATTTTGCTGAAATATACAATGATGCCTGGGAAAATTTTAAAAACTTTGTACCACTCGAAAAAAAAGGTATTCTGGAAAGCTTCACTAAAATGAAAACCGTTATGGATGAGAAACTCATCTGGTTTGCATACATCAATGGTGAACCTGCATCTGTAATTGTTATTATTCCGGATGCCAATCAGATGATAAAGAGCTTTAATGGGAAGCTGGGTATTATCGAAAAATTAAAATTTCTTTATAACAGATGGAGAGGTGTAAACAGAATGCGTGCAGTAGTTATGGGGACAAAGAAAGCTTATCAAAAGCATGGTCTGGAATCAGCCTTATTT
>JBAZHY010000293.1:0-3767 GCA_041652175.1 Pedobacter sp. | reverse complement strand
TCAGAATAAGATAAATACCCGAAATTGTATCCCCTTCATAATAAATAATCTGCTTCTTCCTTACCTGCTTTACCTTTCGGTCTGCAATAATTTTTTGCAATTCATCCAGGCCCTGATTCTGATTTGCAAGCAGTTTCAAACCCTCAAATGATTTACTGTAAAATGCATTCAGCTTTTCCTTTTTATGAAATCTTGATTCTATAGTGTTTAGTAATTCCATGTCATCAAAAGGCTTGGTAAGATAATCATCAGCACCCATTTCCATCCCTTTTCTCATATCCGATCTTTCTGCCTTTGCAGTTAAGAATATAAACGGGATGTTAGCTGTTTCATGATTTTTTGAGAGTAAATATAAAACCCCATAACCATCCAGCTCAGGCATCATAATATCACAGAGGATCATATCAGGCAATTGCTGCTGGGCTATTTCTACCCCAATTTTACCATTTTCTGCCTGCAGCACATCATAACCCGCAAGTTCCAGAATTTCTATAGAACTTTCCCTGATATCTTCGTTATCTTCTATAATTAGAATCTTTTTCTTCATTGGAGTTTATTGTGGAAAATTTAAGGTAAATACTGTTTTCTGATTTACATGACTACTGAAATCTACAAGTCCGCCCATTAAAGTAGCATATCGCAAAATTATATTCAAGCCAAGGCCTGTCCCCGGAATAGTTCCGGTATTATTGGCTCTGAAAAATGGTTCAAACAAATGTTTATGATCGGTTTGAGGGATTCCAATACCATTATCTTTAACCGTTACAATACATTCATTATCAGACAACTCAGTATTAAATTCGATAAAAGTATTTTCGCCTGAATATTTTATTGCATTTGAAATCAAATTTACAATACAATTACGGAGTAAATTCTGATCTAAAAGGACAGTGCTTTGCAGACCTGTATGCTGATAAATAATGTGTTGCTCTCTTTTCGCCATCAGCTGCATCTCTTCAGTAATTTCTTCCGAAAGTTTTACAATATCGAATTTTGTAAAATTAGTTTCAATTTTTCCTGCCTCAAGACGTTCAAGCGATAGGAAATCATCCAGAATTGTAGTCAGGTTTCCTACTGAGTTTTTTATTTTACTTACATGCTTTGAAACATTTGTACCGTCGCCCTGCTGCATATATTTTTCAATGAGTGATGCAGAAAGTTGAATAGAGCTTAAGGGAGTCCGGAACTCATGGGACGCCATAGACACAAAACGGCTTTTCAGCTGGTTCAGCTCTTTTTCTTTTTCAAGCGATTTACTAACAGTTTCTTTTGCTGTTTGCAATTCAACAACAGATTGCTGCAGAGAATTAGTACGCTCCTCAACCAGTTTTTCCAATTGGGATGCATAATGAAGGATCTGGCCCTCAGCCTCTTTTTCTTTACTCAGGTCATGTACAAATCCTGCATAAATGACCCTTCCCGCAGATTTTACCTCATTTACCCCAAGGCGAAAAGGAAACATTGTACCATCTTTACGCAAACCTTTGACATCTCTTCCCTTGCCAATAATGTGAGGTTCACCGGTTCGCTGATATCTGGCAATGTATTCGTCATGTTTTTCTTTATCCGGATGCGGTACCAATAATGATATGTTTTTCCCTATAACTTCATCAATGGTATAACCAAATAATTTACAAGCTGCCGGATTAATTGATTCAATCAATCCTCTGTCATCAATAGTAATAATACCATCAATTGCATTCTCAATAATTGCATGCAGTAATGCCGCCTTTTCTGTCATAAGGCAAAAATAGTCTTTTAGAAAGAAAATCAGAGATAATTCTATCCTACATTGAAGAACCTAATCATACATTAGTTACAGAAAGTTATCCTTTTGGAATCATAATTATTTAATCACAAATAAAATTGTATCCACCCTCTCCCGAAACAATAAGTTATTTTAAACTTCATTAATGCATAATCCGGAAATCGGTCTGATTTTTCATATTATATTTTATTCATGTTTTATTTTCTTTCAAATAGAAGCTATCGTTTACTCTTGAGCCTGACTTCCCGAAACAGGCAGATCAATTAGTCTAAAAATACTTATGGATACACGACAGGGAAGCAGCGGAGGCTTAGTGTAAAAAAGTCTGTTCTTTAAATGAATTTTTATGTAAAACCCACCGGGATAGTGTACCGGATTTAAGGATGAAAACCGCAGATATCCTGAAATTATTTTTATGTATTAAACAGTGTTTTTATACCAGATCCTGAAATTGTACAAAAATAGGGATTTATAGGGCTCCTCTTGGCTTCTTGCTGGGCTAAAGTTGGTTTTTTTGCCCATTTTACCTAATAATCGCCCAACAATGTACTACTGAGAACCCTACTAAGTCCCCAGATGGCTTTGACCGGAGCAAAAACGATATTGAAATTCAGATTCCTGAATGAACAGGAGTGTAATTTTGAGATATCAGCCAAAATAAGCCTTTCAGTTGCCACCTTTCCCTCAGTATGGCCAATTGTGCCATGCGGCTTATAAATCCCTCAAACCGGGCTTTATTCTCATCCGGTTTTTCAGTGCAGACTGCCCCGGATTTTCCCGGCTTATTCAATCAGGTTTAACCATTTATAAATTTGCAGTGTCCTACATTATCCTGCACTGCTTCAGGGATGTTTTTAAAATTAGCTTAGTGTAAATGAACGGCCTTATGTTAATCTGGGTCTGGCACGATATCAATAATACAATTATATCGGGTTCAGGTTATTCAGAGCTTTTCAATAACAAGAAAGTATTTGCAGAAATAGTATTTAATCATGAAAATCCATTGCCCGAATATAAATCAGCCAATTATAAACAAATACAATAAGGCAGCAAAGCCTGCCCCCAACAATGGAGCAATAACAGGTATCCAGGAATAAGACCAATCAGAATCCCTTTTACCACGGATCGGAAGTATTGAATAAATAATTCTGGGGCCAAGATCACGAACCGGGTTAATAGCATATCCGGTTGTACCACCCAGAGATAATCCTATTGCCCAAACCAGAAACATTACAGGCATGGCGCCAATTGAACCCAGTCCCACCGGAGTTTTGGTATCTGCAATTTCAGCATTGGTGAAATGAAAAATAACAAATATGAGTACAAATGAGCCTATGAATTCACTCATGAAATTTAAAAAAGGATTTCTGATTGCCGGACCGGTACAAAAACATGCCATTTTCAGATCAGCATCTTCTGTTGCATCGAAATGATCTTTATACTTTAACCAAACCAGGATCGAACCAAGCATTGCTCCAAGTAATTGAGCGAAAGCATATGGAGCTACCTGCGACCACTCAAATTTTCCTGCTATTGCCAGGCCAACACTAACTGCAGGATTTAAATGGGCTCCACTGTAGGGACCAGCAACAACTACTCCAACAAAAACAGCAAGCGCCCAGGCAGTAGTAATCACAATCCATCCACTTCCATTACCTTTTGTTCTATTTAATACTACATTGGCCACTACCCCATTACCCAGAAGTATTAACAGTGCTGTTCCAATAAATTCTGCTAAAAAAGGTGTCATAATTGTTTAGATTAATTAAGATTCAGTATTAACCCTGGCTGCTTTAACTGCCCGGTTCCATCCCGAAACTAGTTCCTCATAATGTTCAAGTATAGCAGGTTCAAAATTTCTTTCAACCTGCCATTGTTCGGAAATATCCTGAACACTATTCCAGAACCCTGTTGCAAGTCCGGCCAGATAAGCAGCTCCCAAAGCTGTCACCTCAGTAACCTTAGGTCTGATTACCCTGCATTTCATAATTTCTGCCTG
>JBAZHY010000292.1:0-3771 GCA_041652175.1 Pedobacter sp. | reverse complement strand
AGAACCGAATTTCTTATCGAAATTACGTTACGTCCTTTTGGCCCAAGAGTTACTTTTACTGCATTGGCAAGAATATCCACGCCTCTTTTCAGAGCGTCACGTGCTTCAACATTGTATTTAACTTGTTTTGACATTTTCTTTCTTTATTATTTTGTTTTTCCAATAATATCGGTTTCTCTCATGATAAGGTAATCCTTACCTTCTATTGTTAATTCAGTACCAGAATATTTACCGTAGTAAACATTGTCACCTGGTTTTGTAACAGGTTTTTTCCCGTCTTCATCTTCAACAGAGACAGAAACTACTGTTCCTTTTTGAGGTTTTTCTTTTGCAGTATCAGGAATATAAAGTCCTGAAGCTGTTTTTTCTTCAGCAGGAGCAGGCTCAACCACTACACGGTTTTTAGTACCTGCAATAGGTTCAAAGTTTAATGCCATAAGTATTAATATAATATGTTTAACTAATTTTTTATACCCTTTTCCTTCACTAACTATGCCAAAGGGTACAAATTTTGATTTCTTGTCAAATTTTCACTTCCGGGAACAGAGACGGACTTATTTGAAGGTGGATCCGGTGTCAAGCTGTCAGTTGAATGTCAGCTTATATAAAAAAGGCCACCCAGGAGGCAGCCTTTTTATTTTATTTCTGATTATTTTTTTGTGGTATCAGTTGCAGGTATTGAGAGACCTGAAGGTGCGGCAACAGGAGCCGATGCTGGTTTATTAATCTGGTTTTGAATGTCATTATGCTCCTGATTACTTACACCACCTCTGGGAATTACAACACTAACCAATAGAGCAAGAACCATCAGGGAAATAGCAAGTACCCATGTGCCTTTTTCAAGGAAATCGCCTGTTCTCTGAACTCCCATAATATTATTCGACCCCGAAAAGCCTGACGATAGACCACCGCCTTTAGGATTCTGGATCAAAATAATTAATACCAACAATACACAAACAAGCATTGCCAGAATAATAACTGTATATAACATATTTTTTAATTTACTTTCTTTTCTAATTCACGAATTTGGACGGCAAAGTAAGTGCTTTTTTCCGGAAATTTCAAACTTAATTTTTTGTATGTATCAATTGCTTTTTGAAAGAGCATCTGATCGGTATATATCTGAGCCAGAGTTTCAGAAACCAGATCGTTCGAATCTTCGGCACTTTTCTTTGCTTTATTTTCTGTGTCTAATTTATGTGAATCAGGCGGTCTGATCTGTGGTTCTTCTTTGATAAATTTTTCAAGGATAGAGTCCTCTACATGTCTAACCTGAAAAGGAACAGTTTTTGGAGCATTTTCCAAATTATCTAATGGAGACTGAAGATGGAAGATATTTTCGATGATCTGACTGCTAAGCTGATCAACAGATGCTTTCTTTATCTTCTGACTGGTATCAAGCTTGAATTCAACATAGGGCTGGTAAGTATCAGAATGCTCTTTACGGGTTTTGTTTAACCACCATAGAAACGAATAGGGCATTTTATCATCATCGTATTTTGATACTTTCCGCTGCTCTGTTTCTGCTGTAATAGCCACCTCTTCGGCGGTAGTATTCTGCTGTTCAGGGGTTTCGGTTACAGGGATATTTTCTATTTCTGTATTTTGTATTTCCGGCTCATCTTCTAACAGTACCTTTTCTACTATATTATTTTCCTCTGCATCTGATACCTCCTCCGGTCTATCATTTTCTGACTGTAAAGCTGATTCACTTATCTGATCAGGGTTGCTTTTGATTAAATTTTCTCCGCTGTCAGTATGATTAACAGGAAAGGATTCCTCTTCATGTTCTTCTTCTGTAGTTGTGTTCCTGTTATCATTTGAATCAATATCCTGATTTTGTCCTACCTGTATTTCTGAGATATCCTCAGGGTCCTCTTCCGGAATAAGGACATTTTGATTGTTTTCAGACTCTGTTTTTGTTGGCTCTATTCCCGTCTCTTCGTTTTGAACAACATCCTCCTGAAGAATTTCTTCAGCTAAATCCTCCTTTTCCTCGGAAATTTTGAGAATAGCTGAAAGTTTCGTTCTGTCAGGAACAAACAGGGTTGCTTTTTCTATCTGTTTTATGTAATCATTATCTCCTGCAGACCATAAATTATGGGTATAAAAAAGATGTAAAAGCTGACAATATGGAAATTGATCAAGGAGCATTTTTAGTTCTATAGGATTACCGGAACCTGCCTTTGCCGGATCTGCTGCATAATCAGAAAATAATTGGACCCTCGATTCTCCTGGATTTACCTCTTTCACTATAAACTCCTTTTTTGAAAGCTAAAAAATTTTTACCAATTGGCAAAAGCCTTATTGAAAATAAGCTCAGTAAGCTGTTTGTTAATTAATCTGATCAATTCCTGTTCCTGGGATTGTATCGAACCCTGGTTTAAACTAAATTCCTGAAATGCCTGAAATGATTGTTCAAAGTTTAGTTCGGGGTTCAGGTTATTGGAGTATTTAACGTTTACAGTAATTGTTAACCTGTTCAAACCCGCCCTCTCATTTCCCTGAATAGCAACTGGCCTTATAGTATAATCGGTGATTCTACCTTCCAGATTCGCATCTCCATCGCTTCTTACAATACTTAAACGCGACTGGTTGCGGACCCGTTCTTTTAATGCCTCAGTAAATTGCTGACTTAGATTAGGCACTACCAGTTGCGCATTATTCTCGAAAAATTGTACCGAAATAGTTTTCATTTCGGGTGGAATAGAAGCGCCGGAAAAAGAATAAGTACCGCAGGACTGCAATAAAAGTATTATTGCAGGAATTGCTAAAACCTTAATCTTTGAAATAATTTTATACATATAACATGAGCTATCTTATAATTCCAGTTCTTTTATTTTACGGTAAAGTGTACGTTCAGAAATTCCTAACTCCTGAGCAGCAAGTTTTCGTTTACCTTTATGTTTTTTGAGTGCCTTTTTGATCAGGTCTGACTCTTTATCTACCAGCGAAAGGGATTCTTCAACTTCTTCAGCTTCGTCCATCATGGAAAATGATTTATCTGAACCTGGCTGATGAATAATAAGCTGATGCGGATCAGCCGGGGTAATAGTATGACCTCCGGGGATTTCAATATCACGATAAAGCTGGTTGACCAGGTTGGGATTTGCCTGAATATTTGCTGTATTGCCGCCATTCTGGATAATCTCTGCAACCAGTTTCTTCAGATCCATCATATCCTTTTTCATATCGAAGAGAACTTTGTAAAGAATATCCCTTTCAGAAAAATCTTCCTTACTTTGATTAGGAATCCTCATTGGCAAAGTACTTCCGGATTCGGCAGGAATATAGTTTGAAAGGTGCTCGGCCGATAAATTTCTGTCTTTTTCAAGAACGGCAATCTGTTCAGCAATATTCTTTAGCTGACGTACATTGCCGGGCCAGCTGTAATTCATTAACACATGCTGAGCACTCTGATCAAGTTGTACAGAGGGACTTCTGTATTTATCTGTAAAGTCGGCAATGAATTTTCTGAACAGAAGATTGATGTCTTCTTTACGCTCTCTCAAAGCCGGTATCTTCAGAGGGACTGTGTTTAAACGATAGTATAAATCTTCCCTGAATTTGCCGGCACTTACTGCATCAAAAACATCTTTATTGGTTGCTGCTATCACACGAACATTGGTTTTCTGCACTTTGGATGAACCTACCCTGATATACTCTCCGGTTTCAAGAACCCTAAGTAAGCGCGCCTGAGTGCCAAGAGGTAATTCGGCTACTTCATCAAGAAAAATAGTTCCGCCGTCAACTACTTCAAAATACCCTTTT
>JBAZHY010000291.1:0-3773 GCA_041652175.1 Pedobacter sp. | reverse complement strand
GATTGGACAAAAACTATTCAAGCTTAATGCCGGCATTGAGAAAAAACTGGGCAAAATAAGCTTTAGCGGGTTTAGTCTGGCTTATGAGTCTTATCGTTTTAGCGATAAAGATCCGGGGGGAATTTATAGCACCGACCCAACTATCTACGACAAGGATGGTGGAAGGGTTTTATATTTAGGGATTACCCAGGTTATAGATAACCGTAATTCGAACACCTATACCACCAAAGGAAGTTATCTGAAACTGAACTATTCCTATGCACCTGATTTTTGGGGAGGCAGCAATTACAGCGGAGGCCTTGTCAAACTGGATTTACGTAATTTTAACAGTCTTAACAAAAAAACAGTTTTAGGGATCAATGCACATTTCCAATCGATAGGAGGAGATACCACTCCGTTTTATCTCCTGCCACAACTTGGAAACGATGAGATGATGCGCGGCTATTACTCAGGCCGTTACAGGGATCATAATTTAATGGCTCTGCAAAGTGAGATCCGTTTAAGGCTCAATCCCCGCTTCGGAATGGCTGCTTTTGCCGCTGCAGGCAATGTTTACTCCAATGGCAATCTAAAACTGGCTCATTTCAAACCCAGTATAGGTGGTGGATTCAGATATTTCTATGATATTGAACGCGGGCTAAGCATAAGAATGGATTATGCTATCGGTGAGCAAAACCCAGGCGAAAAAAGGCAAAGCGGCTTTTATTTAAGTTTGGGCGAGGCGTTTTAAGGCATTAATTTTTTTTCTATTTTGCATGCTATTCTTCAAAACTAAACCATGCGAAGTTTAAAAATTCCGGTTGCTTCAGAAGTTCGATCCGCATCAATATGAAAAAAATAATCTTACTACTACTTTTTCCACTTTTTGTATCGGCGCAGGACAAGGGATTCGCAGATAAATCGTCGAAAATAGATAGTTATGCGAATCAACTACTTACTGACTGGAATATTCCCGGACTGGCATTGGTTATTGTTCAAAAAGACCGGGTAATTTATTCGAAAGGATATGGCTACAGGGATCTTGAAAAAAAGTTGCCGGTTACAGAAAATACCATATTCCCTATTGCTTCCAATACCAAACTATTTACAGCAACAATAGCTGCGCAAATGGCCGTAGAAGGCAAATTAAGTCTGGATGTACCGGTTAAACAATATTTGCCCGACCTCAGTTTCAATAATCCGGAACTAAACTTTAAAGTTACCTTACGGGATATGTTAAGCCACCGCACAGGGCTTCCGGCTTATGATGGTATCTGGTTAAATGCACCATTCAAGAGAAAAGAACTGATCAGTAAAATTCAGTATATGAAACCTGCGCTCGGGTTCAGGGAGGGTTATATCTATAACAATAACATGTATACCTTAGCCGGTATCGTTATCGAGGAGTTAAGCCAAAAGACCTGGGAACAGAATGTCAGTGAACGGATTTTTCTCCCTCTGGAAATGAACTCCAGCGGATTTACCGGTATTGGTGCAAAACCCAAAAATCATTCCCTTTCTTATTTTGAAGCGGAAGGAAACGGAAGTCTGAAGCCACGCACATTTATTGCACAATCTGAATCGCTTGCTCCGGCAGGCAATATCTATTCCAACATGGATGATATGAGTAAATGGCTGATCTTACAGGTTAACGGAGGTAAATACAAAGGGAAACAGGTCATATCAGCTGCCGCAATTGGGGAGACCATGATTCCAAATGCCATATCTGATAAAAGAGGAAGATATGATGAATTATCCAATTCCGTTTATGCCATGGGACGTAGTCTTCAAACTTATAAAGGCACGAAACTGATCAGTCATACCGGTTCTATCGATGGGTTTTATTCCAACCTGAGCTACCTTCCGAAAGACAGTCTGGCTTTGTTTATAGTTCATAATTCAGTATCGGCAGGTTCCCTCAGATCGGTAATGAACCTGCCTATAATTGATATATTACAGAACAGGGAAATAACCGACTGGAGTTCAAGATACCGGAAGGATTATCTGGAGGCCCGGGAGAAAAATAAGAAGACTGTTGACGAAATTAATGCATCACAGGTAAAAAACACCTACCCCTCTCATCCGGCAATGGCCTATACCGGTAAATTTACCCATCCCGTTTACGGAGATATACTCATTGGTCTTAAAAACAACGATCTGCAACTGCAATACCGAAGTTTAAATACTTCACTTCACCACTGGCATTATGACCAGTTCATCACGATGGATGATGGAAAAGGGTTTCCGGATATGCAGATCAGTTTTTTAACAAACGATAAGGGAGAAATCGAAACCATAGTTACCCGTCCGTTTGGTGATCCGACAGCAGAGTTTACCAGAGTAAAATAAAATCTTTAATAAGCTATCACTAGTGTCCGGTTAAATTTAGAAAGAGCAAATAATCTTTATTTGTTCTTTACCACTTATAGATTAAGGAAAAATCCCACCCCCATTACCTTATCCACCCTCTATCGCCGGGTGGGCTCGGTACTTTTGTCGGCCAAAAGTACCCAAAAGCCTCTTTCAATCCCTAGGTGCCTTTGGTCACATGGCCTCTACACATCAAAAAACAGTGATCGCTGTCTTTGGGGGATTTGCTTTATGAAAGCATTCCTCATATGATCCCAAAGCCTAATGCTCGGTATTGCTTTTTGATTGTATCTGCTTCTGTTTCTTTGATCTTTCCGGCACTGGGGATTGAAACGTCCTTCGGTACCACCTGTATACTATGAACGTTTATTGGAATCCTCATTCGGCGGAGAACCGTTCATCACTTACAGGTATTGAGTCTTGCAGAGATCGGCCTTCCGGGATTTGGCTGTAAAGGCGCGTTTTATCCTTTATTCTAACGATCATAAAGCACAGGCATTAAGCAATCCGGAGAAGTGTTGCAGAAGCATTCATATCTCACCTCCAGAAACACGTCTTGGATTGCGCTAAAAGGATAAAATGTGGATTTACAACAAATACCGGACAGCCGCGGCATTTTGGTCCTTTTCTGCTGCAGGAAAAGGACAAGGCCTAGCGGCCTGAGCGAAAAAAAATCAATTGGCTCAACTATTTTGTATTGAACCCGACAGCTGAAAGCAATAATGATCTTTTGAAGTTGACCAATACTTACTTTAGAAAAATTTGTTCAAAACCCTGTTTAAGTACTGTAACAAGTAATTTTGCTTTAGTTTAAATTTTTACCGGACAATAGTAATAATCTATAGGCAAAAGAGGATATAAATGAAGGTTTTGTTTAATGTGCTGTAATTCATAATTTACATCCCATAAATCCTCTGATCAAAATTGTATTTTTAATTAAAAACCCATAATATCCCAATGAAAAAAAATATTATTCTCCTTCTGATCTTTGTTGCAAGTCTGCAGAGTTTTGCACAAACTGTTGTCAATGCCAGTCCTGAATCTGCAGGTTTCTCTTCAGAGAGATTAAAGAAATTAGATAATTCGATGAATGAATGGGTGGAAAAGGGGTACATGAACGGAGGAGCAGCCCTCATCATACGCAATGGGAAAATAGCTTATCATAAAGCATTCGGCTTCAATGACCTTGATACGAAAGAGCCCCTGCAAAAGGATGGTATTTTCAGGATTGCTTCCCAAACCAAGGCAATAACCAGTGTAGCCATTATGATTCTGTTTGACGAGGGTAAACTATTGCTGACTGATCCTGTCTCTCTGTACATCCCTTCATACAAGAACCAGAGTGTATTGACAAACTTTAACCCCACAGATACCACATACACAACAGTTCCTGCAAAAAGAGATGTCACCATTAAAGACCTTCT
>JBAZHY010000290.1:0-3793 GCA_041652175.1 Pedobacter sp. | reverse complement strand
GCGGGATTAAAACCTTTATCGAGACATCAGGGGCTTATCCTCTATCCGGGCATTGGGACTGGATTTGTTTGTCACCTAAAAAGTTTAAATCCCCACGTCCTGATATTTTACCTCTTGCCGGAGAGCTGAAGGTAATTGTTTTTAACAAAAGTGATTTTGCCTGGGCTGAAGAACATGCGGCTCATGTTTCTGAAAGCTGTAAACTCTATTTGCAACCTGAATGGTCGAAACATACTGAAATTACTCCATTAATCATCGACTATGTTATGCAGAATCCGAAATGGGAAATTTCACTCCAAACCCATAAATTTCTCAATATTCCTTAGTAAATCTTCTTAATAATTAAGTAATTAGAATTCAATTACTCGGGAGTTCCGATTATTTTTTAACTTCATACAAAGAGACCTTTGTTTCTATATGAAGAACCTGTTGATTTTTCTGTTATTGCTGATTTGTGGACTTGCCCATGCACAAAAAAATTCCTCATCGCCAATAAAACAGGCACAAAAATCCTACAATCTTGCAAACCAATACATTTCATATCAACTTTTTGATAAGGCCATTGCCGAATTAAATCAGGCAGTTACACTGGATCAGAACTTTGTTGGAGCTTATCAGCAATTAGGGGATCTCTACAGAAAGACTGGCAACTATACTTCTGCTTTGAAAAGCTATCATAATGTACTGCAAATTGATCCTGAATTTCATTCCCTGACTTATTATGGACTTGCAGAAAGTGAGCTGAATACCGGTGATTATGCAAATGCACTGATCCATTTTGAGAAATATCTGAAATATCCTGGTATCAGTGAAGCCAGCAGCAAAAGGGTTAATAAATTTATACAAGATTGTCTGTTCAGTCAGCAAGCCATAAAAAATCCTGTAAGTTTTAAACCTCTTAATATCGGACCGGGAATTAATACAGCTGAAAATGAATACCTTCCTGTAATTACTGCCGATGAGGGTATGATCATATTTACCAGACAAACAAACCGGAACGAAGATTTTTATAAAAGTGTTAAACGGGACGGGAATTGGTCGAAAGCAGAATTTCTAAGTAAAGAGATCAATACTTATAACTATAATGAAGGAGCCCAGTGTATTTCTCCGGATGGTAATTATCTTTTTTTTACAGGATGCAATCGCCCGGATGGAGCAGGAAGATGCGATATTTATATTTCCAGACGTGAAGGAAATGGCTGGAGTAAACCTTTTAATATCGGACCACCTGTAAATACTTCCGGGTGGGAATCGCAACCTTCAATAAGTGCTGATGGCAGAACACTTTATTTCGTGAGTACACGTCAGGGTGGTTTTGGCGGCTATGATATCTGGAAAACAGAGCTTACATCAGAGGGCTCCTGGACTATTCCGCAAAATCTCGGACCGGAAATAAATACAGAATTTGATGAACAATCCCCTTTCATACACCCCGATGATGAAAGTCTTTATTTTTCTTCCAATGGATGGCCGGGTTTGGGAAATAAAGATCTCTTTGTAAGCAAAAAAGTATTTATTGATGGAAAACATAAAGGTTGGAGAAACCCTCAAAACCTTGGATACCCAATCAACACATTCGGTGAAGAAAGTGGATTAAGCATAAGCAGTAATGGTAGACTGGGATTTTTTGCAAGTAATCAAAAGGATGGATACGGCGGACTGGATATCTATTCATTTGAATTACCCGAAAAAGTTAGACCGGAATCGGTTACTTATGTAAAAGGGATAGTATTTGATAAGGATAATAAAGAATATCTGGATGCTAAAATACAAATTGTGAATCTGAAATCCGGCGAACTGATATTTGATGATATTGCAGATTCAGAGACAGGTCAGTTTCTTGCTACCATGATGTCAGACAAATCATTTGGATTAAATGTATCCAGGGATGGCTATCTGTTCTATTCACAGAACTTTAGTCCGGCTGCAAGTCATGAAGGAAAGCCATTCATTATACAAGTACCTCTTCAAAAAATTGAGGTCGGCGGACTGGTTGTTCTTAATAATATATTTTTTGAAAGTAATCAGTTTGAAATTTTACCTGAATCCAAATCAGAACTCTTATTGCTCATTAAATTTCTTAATGATAATCCACAAATAAAAATTGAAATTGGTGGTCATACTGATAATATAGGCGATGAACCCTCAAATCAGAAATTATCAGAAAACAGAGCAATGTCAGTTTATAATTTCCTTATAAACAACAATATATCTAAAGATAAATTAAGCTTTAAGGGATATGGTGAAAGCTCCCCGCTGACAGATAATACAACTGAGGAAGGAAGAAAAAATAATCGTAGAACAGAATTTAAAATCATAGATAAATAAACATGGAACAAAACTACAAAAACCACCCGCGCCTGGTTACAGGTTTTCACCGTATACTGGCAATTTTATTACTTGCAGGATTAATCGGATCAATCATTAACCTGACAGAATCTATTGAAACTGAAACTTATTATTCAGCAAGCTTAATAGTCTTATTATTTATCTGTTGCATTTTCATTTACTGGTATACCCGAAGTTTCCCGCTCAGAGCTCAGGACAGGGCTATCAGGGCTGAAGAAAATTTCAGATATTATATTCTGACGGGCAAACCCCTCCCATCCGACTTACGTCTGAGTCAGATTATCGCTTTAAGGTTTGCCTCTGATGAAGAATTTCCTGCACTCGTAGAAAGAGCCAGAAAAGAAAATATGCGATCAAAAGAGATCAAACAGGCCATTCAGAAATGGAAACCGGATTATCACAGGGTATAATAGAATCTGATTACGGAAGATATGATCTTTCAGTAACCACTTTCACACCAATTATTTTAAAAACAGATTCAGTCAATTCTTAAAATGAAAAAAGAGCAGGTAAAAAATACATTTGATCGTCGTGAAGCCTTAAAGATATTGGGCATTAGTTCAGGAGCAGGCTTAATGGGTATGCTGGGATCATTACCCTCTGCAAAAGCCGCAGAAGCCCTGTCATACTCTAAGGGAATGGCTCCGGTTAAAATAAAAAGTGTTAAGGCCATCGCAACTGCACCAGGTGGCTCAAACCTTATTGTTGTTAAAGTCGAAACCACCGAACCGGGACTCTATGGATTAGGATGTGCAACTTTTACTCAAAGAGCTGTTGCGGTAGTAGCTGCTATTAACAGCTATTTGAATGATTTTTGTGTGGGCAAAGACGTTGATAATATCGAGGATATGTGGCATGGATTATATGTCAGTTCATATTGGCGCAATGGTCCGGTTCTGAATAATGCATTAAGCGGATTGGATCAGGCTCTCTGGGATATTAAAGGCAAGCGTGCAAATATGCCTGTTTATCAGTTGCTGGGTGGCAAGGTCAGGTTTGCAGTTCCATGCTATGCACATGCCAGCGGAAATACTCCGGAAGAAGTAGCAGAAAACGTTCAGAAATTTATGAATGAAGGATACAAATATGTCAGAATCCAGCAGGGCGGCTATGGCGCTGTTGGAGTAAATCAGAAGAAACCTGACTTTAAAGAAGCAGGATTTGGAGGTGAAACTGATGCTTACATGGATGAAAGAACTTATTTAAGATCAGTTCCAAAAATATTCAAAACCGTACGGGAACGTTGTGGTGATGATGTTGAACTATTACACGATATCCATGAAAGGGTCCAACCTATGGATGCCATTAACATGATCAAACAGTTAGAACCCTACAGACCATTCTTTATTGAAGATCCGTTTTCTCCTGAGAATATGGAATGGTTCAAACAACTTCGTGCAAGTACAAGCGTTCCTATTGCGATGGGTGAACTTTTCAATAATAT
>JBAZHY010000289.1:0-3794 GCA_041652175.1 Pedobacter sp. | reverse complement strand
ACCTATCTGAACAAATGGTACTCTTTTACCCGATAAATCTGATTGTTTGCCGAAATAACCCTTGCTTAGTCCGGCGGTAGCTTCGGCAATACCTTCCAGAACCCCGATCAAAATAACAGAAAACCCGATTGATTTCAGATAGATTGGCATAATCGGATAAAGCATTTCGCTGGCCATATCGGTCAGAAGACTGATTATGGAAAGAATCCATACGGTTCGGCTGATTGCTTTCAACTTAGGTTTTAAGGGTTTAGTTGATCGGTTTCATCTTTCCAGGATATCCAACTGCCGGAGATATAATCAGAAAGTATATAAATTTAAGCATTTTAAGGTGTAAGAAGAGGGAGGAATTTCTAAGATCAGCAGTATCCGCAAAAGATGCAAAAGGTTTTCAATACAATTAAAACATTTACATTTTATATCGTTTAAATTCAATACCTAAAGAAAGATCCTTTATTTCAGGTATTTTTTAGTGCAGCTATTGTATACCTGTTTGATATCAGTAACGTTTTGGAAATTGTCAAATAAAATTTTTTCATTTGAACAGCTATATCCGTATGATGGTGGTATGCTTGAACAGGCAGGACACATTATATTCAGGAAGTAAACTATTTTATTCTGATACTTGCCGGAGTACAGGTTAACTTCCATTGCATTCTGTGCTGTGCATTTCAACTCATTATCAAATAGCTGTTTCATCCGGATTACACATTCAGATGCATCTGTCTGATCTTTTTCGCAACTGCTGAACGAGACAACAATCATGAATATGACTAATATTTTTTTCATTGAACATTGGTTTCTTTACAGACGTGCAGCTGATAGATTTTGAAACATATGTATTACGACCACCAGCTCTTTTTACCGGCTTTTACATCGGTGTAATAGGCAAGTTTGTATAGTGGTATGTCATAGACCTTTACATCAGGCACCGGATTCATAAAATACCGGAGGAAGGTGCCGTTTTCAGTATCTTCTTTTTTGTTGGTAAACGATCATTCACTGCAGGAGTTTTTTGCCAGCTATTGAGACCAATGGGAGGATATAACTCAGCAATTGCTTTTTTATCTGCTGACCGGAATCAGAACTTTCATTACTGCAGGCAGATATCAATGCAGCTGTAAGAAAAGGAAGTATGTAGTTTTTCATACATCAAGATAGTAAGAATTAAGAATAATATATTTGTTCCTAATTCTTACTGTATTAATCCCTGAGGTATCCGAATTTCCCATTATTGAAATCTTCAAAGGCCTGTACCAATTCCTCTCTGGTATTCATTACAAATGGCCCGTGTGAAGCAATAGGCTCATTAATCGGCTCAGCACTCAATACCAGTACAATAGAATTTTCTTTTGCTTCCACTGTAAAATCTTCACCATCGTTAGCCAGTAAAACGAGATGATCGGTCGGAACTTCCTCTTTTTTATTTACAACTATACTTCCTTCAATCACCAGTAATGCCGTATTGAAATGATTTGGAAAACTGAAATCTACTGTAGCTCCTTTTTTTAATCTGGCATTGTATAAATGTAAGGGGGTAAAAGTAGAAGCGCTTCCTTTTAATCCCTTATATTCCCCTGCAATGATTTCAATCTCTCCCTGATTATTGTCAAGAGTCAGGCGGTTCATTTTAGCATTCTCAATGGACTGGTATTTGGGCGTACTCATTTTGTATTGAGAAGGTAAGTTTACCCAAAGCTGAACCATTTGAAATACACCACCTTTTTTGCTCCATTCCTTTTCATGAAATTCTTTGTGCAATACACCACTCGCTGCTGTCATCCATTGTACATCACCTTCACCGATCACACCGCCACCGCCACTGCTGTCGTGGTGTTCAACTTTGCCTTTATAAGCGATAGTTACCGTTTCAAATCCCCGGTGAGGGTGTACACCAACCCCTTTGGGAATATCGCTGGGTTCAAATGTATATTTAGAATTATAATCCAGCATAATAAACGGATCCATCCTCTGCATATCTAAACGATAGGCGCTCGGAATAAAGTTATGAACCCTGAAGCCATCACCTACAAAATGAGGTTCTCTGGGGCTTACTACTAATTCTACTGTTCTTGTTGCCATGATCTTTGATTTATATATCAAAGGTACCAATGTTTCATTTCCCGGTGGTTAACCTATGGTAAGAATTTGGATTTTAGAAATCATACCTGATTTTTTAGACGTTTTGCATGTCCCCCATGAGGGGGGTGCGCAGGCTTGTATGTTGGAAGGGGGAGGTTGTAATTCTAAAAATGTTCGACAGTTAAAATTTTAATGCTATCTGTTTTACTTACTTTCTATTATAAACAAGAGCCAAAAACTCCTGTTTAACAGCTTCATTCTCAAACTGCCCCGAATAATGAGCGGTAATCGTTGTGCTGTTAGTATCCCTGATACCTCTTGATGCGACGCATAAATGGTCGGCTTCAATTACAACCGCCACATCATTATGTTGCAGGATCTCTTTCAATGCTTCTGAAATCTGAATAGTCAAACGTTCCTGCACTTGTGGACGTTTGGCATAATACTGCACTAAGCGATTGATTTTTGATAATCCGATAACTTGTTTGTCCGGGATATAGGCAACATGTGCTTTACCTATAATCGGAACAAAGTGATGCTCACAATTAGAGTACAGCGTAATATCTTTCTCTATCAATAAATTCTTAAAACCATATTTATTTTCAAAGAGGCTGATCTCGGGTTTGTTTTTCGGATTTAGTCCGCTAAACATTTCATTCACAAACATTTTAGCTACCCGTTTTGGTGTTCCACATAAACTGTCATCATAAAGATCAAGTCCGAGGGTGTGCATTATCTGAGCAAAATGATGTTCTATTTTATTTATTTTTTCGTCGTCATTTAATTCAAAAGCGTTATTGCGAATATGCGTATCGGCGATAATTTCTTCTAAGTTGATATTAGATAGTTCTTTCATAAAATATTAAAGTTCATCAATTTTATTCATCACCCTTTCTGTAAAAGGGTTGCAGTAACATAAATTAAATTCGAATAATTCTTCAGATGTATACGATTTTTCTATTTCGGTTCTCAACATAGATTTGGCTCTGTTTAACCGCACCTTTACATTTGCTTCACTAATGTCGAGCAGGGAAGATGTTTCTGATATACTCATCCCATTTATTTCCCTTAAAGAAAACACCATTCTATAGTCTTCCGGCAGTTTGGAAAATGATCTTTCTATGATATGCCCTAATTCCCTGTTGTGAATCTCTTTTTGAGCATCATTATTTGAATTGCTGAACATTGGCCTTACATTTTCATTAATAGTTTCGTTTGCAAATTCATTTTTAAAACTGTATTTCTTCTTTTTATGATAGCAGTTATTCAGCATTATCCTGATCAGCCAGGTTTTAAAATTTGAACGTTGTTCAAACCCGGATAAACTTTTGAAGGCATCGATATAAGTATCCTGCATTAAATCCTGTGTGTCTTCATGGTTGTAGTTATACGACCTGCCTATTTTATACAGAAAGGGATTGAACCGCCTCACAATAATTTCATAAAGCGGTTTATCCCCATTTAAAATACGGCTGATAATTTCAATTTCTGTCAGTTGCTGAAATTGTTTCATCGTCATTATGCTACAATTTTTGATATCCTTGCCATTGAAAAAGCTGCAATTGCCATTACAAGATCACGAACCGCTACATCCACATAATTAAAGCCGATTAATAGCGTCAATGCAATAGCGGTTAACCAGGCAGCCACAATGTAACCACCAATTTCGGACTTTTTCAGCACAATAAGGCCGGCAATAATTTCAATTACAC
>JBAZHY010000288.1:0-3796 GCA_041652175.1 Pedobacter sp. | reverse complement strand
CAGATTGATGATGCGTGTTTCCGGGTTATTTGATGCAAAGGATTTAATAAGAGCGTATTTAAATCTCAACCGTTTTGTAAGCAGTCGGGTAAATTCAAAAAGAAGATCAGAATTCTCTTTTAAAAGTTCCAGAAATGTAGATTTATGTAATCTTATGAGCATACAATCATTTTCTGCAATAGCCGATGCTGCATAAAGACCGTCATCGAACAGAGGGAATTCTCCGAAGGATTCTCCAGATCCAATAATACTATGGATACATTCCCGTCCTTCTGAATCAATATTTATCCATCTTACATTACCACTTACCAATTGATAGTAATACTTACAGAATTGTCCTTCGCTGAAAATAGTTTCACCGGCACTAACTTTCTTATAAGTAGCACCCCACGCTAATAGCAAATTGATGTTAATCATAATTTATAGTTAAGATGTTAAACAAATCTAGAATGCTGAAATTTTCTAATTGGTGACTTTGCTTATCTAAATATATGACTTTTATCATTTATGATTCAACGCATAAAATTCTTTTTTATTCTTCTCTAAAATTGTACAAGCAAAACAAACTTTATCTAAATCAATATGTTATGAAAAAACTTCTTATTTTGAGTGTAGTGATCTTCTTTATAGGTGTTATAGCATCCTGTGGGTCGAACAGCAATTCTGAAAGTTCAACAGAAACTGCTTCTGAAGCTCCTGAGGCAAGCACAACAGAGAACGGCAATCCTTCTTATGACCCACACCGCGGTGAAGGTAAATTTACCAGTGTTGATCTGGGGGCTTCACTCGATGCTTCAAAAGCAGAACTGGGTGATCAGGTATTTCAGGTTAAATGCAGCAGTTGTCATAAACTGACAGACGAAAAACTTGTTGGTCCGGGATGGAAGGGTGTTACCGAACGCCGTAAACCTGAGTGGATCATGAACTTTATTACCAATACAGATGTAATGATTGATAAAGATCCTGAGTTACAGGCACAACTTGAGCTTTGTTTGGTTCGTATGCCAAACCAAAATCTTTCTGATGATGATGCAAGAAACCTGCTGGAGTTCATGAGAAAGAATGACGGGGCTAAATAGGTATTAGTCATTTAGCAGGAAATATACCTTTCATAGCTATATGCAAAGGGATAGTAATGCATGATTAGGTTCTAAATTCTAAAAATTAAAACTATAACCAATATAAATCTTATCTAAATAAAAAATGAGAATAAATACCAGATATGCACAGGGAATGGCTGCTCTTGCATTATTAGTAAGCGTTAATGCTTGTAAGCCAAAAGATGCGGGATCCGTGGTAAGCGGTGACGCGGCTGCGAAGGTCTACGTGGCGCCCGGAAAATATGATGAGTATTATAATTTTGTTTCCGGGGGATTCAGTGGACAACTTTCTGTTTACGGACTTCCAAGTGGAAGACTTCTTCGGGTTATTCCGGTTTTTTCTGTAGATCCTGAAAAAGGTTGGGGTTATTCAGAAGAAACAAAGCCGATGCTGAATACTTCCCATGGAAATGTGCCATGGGATGATCTTCACCACGTATCCATGTCTCAGACTAATGGTGAAATTGATGGCCGTTGGGTTTTTGCCAATGCTAATAATACACCCCGAGTTGCCAGAATTGACCTGAAAACTTTCCGTACGGCTGAGATTTTGGAATTACCAAACAGTGGTGGTAATCACTCTTCTCCGTTCATTACTGAGAACTCAGAGTATATTGTTGCAGGAACGAGATTCAGTGTGCCACCGGATGATAAAAACGGCGACGTTCCAATCAATACTTACAAACAGAACTTTAAAGGAACGATCAGCTTTATCAGTATAGATAAGAATAGCGGAAATATGGATGTAGCTTTCCAGCTGCAGGGTCCCGGAGTGAACTTCGACCTTAGCCATGCCGGAAAGGGTAAATCAAACGGATGGTTCTTCTTTAGTACTTATAATACCGAGCAAGCCAATACTTTACTTGAAGTAAATGCTTCTAAACGTGATAAAGACTTTATCATGGCTGTTAACTGGAAGATGGCTGAGAAATTGATTAAAGAGGGTAAAGGACGTAAGCAGTCTGTGAAATATGCAAACAACAGATTTGATGAGAGTACTCATACTGCAACTTCAACAATCAAAAATGAGGTTAGTGTTCTGGATATCAGAGAGCATCCCGGATTGGTTTACATGATTCCATGTCCTAAATCCCCGCATGGTTGCGATGTAGATCCTACTGGTGAGTATATTGTAGGAAGTGGTAAACTTGCGGCTTTGATTCCGGTATTTAGTTTTGATAAAATCCAGAAAGCTATTGCTGATAAAGCATTTGACGGTGAATATGATGGTATTCCGGTAATCAAATACGAAGCTGCTTTATACGGAGAAGTTAAAAAACCAGGTTTAGGTCCATTGCATACTGAGTTTGATGATAAAGGAAATGCCTATACTTCTATGTTTGTATCAAGTGAGGTAGTAAAATGGAATGTAAAAGACCTTAAGGTTTTAGACAGAGTACCAACTTACTATTCAGTTGGTCACCTGATGATTCCGGGAGGAGACTCTAAAAAACCAACAGGAAAATACCTTGTGGCTTATAACAAAATCACTAAAGATCGTTATTTGCCAACAGGCCCTGAGTTATCTCAGAGTGCTCAGTTGTATGACATCAGTGGGGATAAAATGCAATTATTATTAGATTATCCGACCATCGGGGAACCTCACTACGCTCAGGCCGTTGCTGCTGACGTAATCAAGAATAATTCAACTAAATTCTTCAAGATCGAAGAAAATAAGCATCCTTATGTAGCCAAAGGCGAGAAGGAGGCAAAAGTATGGCGTGAAGGTAATAAAGTTCATATTAACATGACTTTGATACGCTCACACCTTACTCCTGATAATATTGAAGGTGTTAAAGTAGGGGATGAAGTGTATTTCCATACCACCAATTTGGAGCAGGATTGGGACGTTCCGCATGGATTTGCTGTTAAAGGTGCTTTAAATGCAGAACTTTTAGTTATGCCAGGTGAAACAACCACCTTAAAATGGATTCCGCTCAAACCGGGAATATTCCCAATATATTGTACCGACTTCTGTAGTGCATTGCACCAGGAAATGTCTGGTTATGTTAGGGTATCTCCTGCAGGAAGTAATGTTCCGATCAGTTTTAGTACCGGTACAAATTTACCAAAAGAAGAAGCTGCAAGTGCTCAGGCAAGTGCAGTGAAGAAATAATTCTCACTAAGGGAGAGATATGTAATATGCTTAGGCTATTTCATATCTCTCTTTTTTTATAAGTCTATTATGAGTAATAATAAAGTTTCCAACCTGACCAGAATTATCCTTTTAGTTTGTGGATTAGCATTGATTATTGTTCTTTTTACTCCTATCTGGCGGATTGATCTATCAGCTCCGCAGTACCCTGAAGGTTTATTTCTTCTGATCTACGCCGATAAACTTGCAGGAAATGTCGACATCATTAATGGGTTGAATCATTATATCGGGATGAAAACTCTTCATACTGATGATTTTATTGAGTTTAAGGCTCTTCCTATTATTATCCCAGTGTTTGCCGGCTTATTTGTTCTCGTTGCTGCAATGGCTAATAGATTGATGATGAGAGTATTATTATTCCTTTTCGTCACTTTTGGAATACTTGCTATGGTGGATTTTTGGAAATGGGAGTATGACTATGGACATAATCTTGATCCTAATGCAGCAATTATAGTTCCTGGTATGGCTTACCAACCACCTCTGATCGGATTTAAACAATTGCTGAATTTTGGAGCTTATTCTTTTCCTGATATATGAGGAT
>JBAZHY010000287.1:0-3797 GCA_041652175.1 Pedobacter sp. | reverse complement strand
GCTATCCATATCTTATCTTTAAAAACAAAAGTTGAGGCCTCATGACGGCCTTTCCATACCTGTTCTGATTCAAATTTTTCCCAATGCTTACCGTCTTTCGAACTCCATATGTCATCATGGTTTTTATATGGATTATTTGACCAGCCTCCCATTACCCAAATCCGGTTGCGATAGACTACAGAATTAAACCACAAACGTTGATGCCAGGGTGCATTGGATGTTTCCCTGATCCAATGAATACCATCATCAGAACTCCAGACATCATTTAACGCCAAATATTCGGGAACATAATTACCACCACCAAAAATATACATCCTACCATTCAAAACGGCTGCCTGATGGTAGGCACGGGGTTGCCAGCCGGCATCATTTGTTGCCAGACGCCAGTCTTTACCATTTGAAGAATACCATACATCATTTTTCAGACTGCTTTTATCACCAAAATAATAATTCTCTGTACCTCCCAATAACCATATTTTACCCTTAAACTCAATAAGCGCAGCAGCAATGCGTGGTGTCCAGGCGGCCTTATCAGTTTCAGATTTCCAGTTTTTACCATCTTTAGACGACCACACCATATTACTCGCCGAATGACCTTTTAAACGGCCGTTATACCAGCCACCCATCATCCACATTTTGTTTCTGAAAACAACAGACATTGAAAGATCACTATGTATCCATGGTGCAGAAGGATTGATAAGATTCCATATTTTACCATCATCCGAGCTCCATACATCCCGGGGAGGTGCTTCATTGGAATTAAACCATCCTCCGAAAATCCACATACGATTTTTATAAATCAGCTCTGCCTGTGAATCACGGGGCTGCCATGCAGCTGCAGGTGTTTCCATCATCCAATTTGCATTCTGCTGCGCATTTCCGGTAAGTATGGAACATACAGCCACCAGGGCCAAAACAAGATGTCTTTTCATAAGCAAAAATTTAAGTCCTGAAACTTATAAGCGAAGCATTTTTTCTGCATTACCCGATCTCAGTAATTCTTTAGTCTTTTCATCAGCTTCATGATCATAGAGCGACTCGATACGAAGCAGTCCGGTCAGGTAATCCAATATTGGCGAATGAGTCCCAAAAGCGAATTTATCAGCACCGAAACGCTGCAGAAATACAGGCATATTCGTGATCATTCTGCCTGATGTATCGATCAGCAGATCTGTCTTTTTTATGAGATCAGTTTCTATTGAGTCAAGCTTCACCTCATTGGCATAATTAAGAATCATATATTTTGCATCAGGCACTTCCCTGATGATGGGAAGAATATTCTTAAAATTCCATTCGCGGATTATATTATTCTTAACATAAGCAATATCCATCCATGAGCGCTGTCTTCCATCAACCATTCTGTAATTAAAGGATACCGGCAGTCCATAATCCCTGACCCTTTTAACCAGTTCAATACATGCAGGATCAAGAATATCATAATCATGATAGCCCGGATATAGTCTTACTCCCCTGAAGCCAAGTTTATTGATGCAGACATCAAGATCTGCTTTCCAGCCTGCATATATCGGATTGATTACTGCAAATGGAATAAAACGATCTGAAAACTGACGTTTTGAAGCAATTTCTGCAATAAGTTCTTCATTTGCGGATTGGGTATTTTTGTAAAAAATGCCGTTAAGGTTACTAATCACAGAAATATCCACACCAAAACTTCTCATTCTATGGTACAGAGCCTCGCAGGTATTATATTGCAATTGCTGGAATGGCCAGTGCCCGGCATAGGCATTAATATCAATCAACATGTCTTCCTGATTTTCTTAGTATATTATTATAATTATCAAAAAAGATCTTTTGCTTTTGAGTTTCACTCAGTTTAGAAGCCAGAATCTTACCAACGCTCTGATAATAGCAATTATCTGTTCCGAAAAAGATACGATCCTCTCCTAATTGACTCACGGCAAAGTCAATCATATTTTCAGCATTATTACTTCCCGATGAATCGACATAAATATTCGAATAAGGCGCAAACATCTTACAGGCATACTCCCAATCACTGCCCATCCCAATATGCGCATACTGAAACATAGCTTCCGGATAACGCTGAGCTATCTCAACAAAATCTTCAGGTATAGAAGTCTGCGGCCTGATACCGGTATCGTACTTCTTGCGGTAACCTCCTACCCCCAGTTGACAATTTGCATGCATATGGATGATCATTTTCAGATCAATCATCTTTTCAACAATGGGATAAAAAAGAGGATCATTGATCTTTACCTGAGTATAAACCTTTAAACCAACCATACCCAGATCAATACATCGTTTAATTTCTTCAAGTGATTCCTTTTGATGAACCACATTCACTGTAAGCTGTCCAATCAGCCTGCCGGGATATTGTTTCATGCAATTGTACATCAGATCATTATATGATCTAAAGTCTTTAGGAGTTCCCTCACCATCATATACCGGACGGGAAATATACATTCTATCTATTCCCAAACGATCGGCAAAAGCAATATTTCCTTCTGGTCCGCCATCAAATAAATGAGCATGAACATGTGAGTCTAATTTTCTGTATTTCTTCACTTCCTTCATCAGGTTGAAATGAATGGAGGGCCATTCAATTTCTGATTGATGCTCAGGATGTGGCAATGCTGCCTCAACCTGATCGGATAACAATAATCCGGCAGCAGATAAAGCTGTACCGGCAAGGAACTTTCTGCGGTTAATATAACTGCCCATAGTTATCAGATTCGAATATATTTCTTATAAGCAAGTTAATATTTTACGGTTACGTACACGAATGAATAGGAAAAATTATGAATTTTTGATTGGTATGTTTTAAAAAATACTCAATATCAGGCCAAAGCACATCATTCGATAAATTAATAACTCTGTAATTGTTAAAAAAAAATTGAACTCCGGCATCTATTGTATGTGGATTATTTGCGTATAATTGATAAATCAAAAACGCACAAAAAACGCATAATATTTATACAGCCAATAAATAATATACTGACTATGACCAGAATAACAGAACAGGCCTCAAAATACAGACATTTAGAGAAAATGTCGACCGCTGAGTTAACAGCAAATTTAAACAATGAAGATAAGTCGGTACCACTGGCCATTGAAAGGGCATTACCCCAATTAAATCTGCTGATAGATAATATCGTATCCAAAATCGAAAATAAAGGGAGATTGTTTTATGTAGGTGCAGGAAGTGGGGGTCGATTGTCTGTGCTGGATATAATTGAATTGCCCACAACTTTTGGAGTGGATCCGGGAATTTTCAATGTTATTCTGGCCGGCGGGAAAGAACACCTGATCGAAGCACTCGAAGAAAAGGAAGATGATGTGAATGCAGGCTGGGAAATGCTCCGGAAGAATAATATTTCTGATAAGGATATTGTAATTGGTATTTCGGCAAGTGGAACTACGCCTTTCGTTCTCTCAGCATTAAAGGAATGCAGAAAAAATAATATTCAAACTGCATGTATTGTTAGTAATCCCAACTCTCCAATTGCAGAACAGGCCGACATACCGGTTGAAGTAATTACCGGTCCTGAGTTCCTGACAGGCAGTACACGTATGAAATGCGGAACAGCCCAAAAAATGATATTTGACATGATCAGTACTACTACCATGATTAAACTGGGAAGGGTTTATGATAACCAGATGGTGAATGTTAAACTGATCAATGATAAGATAACAGACCGCGCGGTTAAAATGCTGATGCAAAATTCAGGCATAAATGATTATGATAAAGCAAGGGAACTTCTGCTTAAGTACGGAAGTGTAAAACTTGCAATGGATCATTACTCTAAATAGTTTTAGTT
>JBAZHY010000286.1:0-3805 GCA_041652175.1 Pedobacter sp. | reverse complement strand
TATCTTACCCCATGGATCTGCTTCATTATAGAACCAGGTCATGGCAGTTTTCGAGCTAACCGCCTGTTCAAACTCCTCAATAGTTTCAACAAATACACGCTTTATCCCTGTGTTGGTTAATGCATGGTCATAAGATCCACTGTGAGTTTTTTGAAGAATAACTTCATTACGTTCAAAATCAGAAACATCAGGCAGCTTAGCGATTTTGGTTTTATCCATTCCGGTTAATACCCCTGCAGTTCCCAGGACAAGGGCAGACCAGCATCCTGAGGTAACCATTGCAGATTCTGCATGACACATTCCGGCAATCTTTTCGCCAACTTTATCCTGCAGATCATTGATCAGAACATACTTTTTTGAAGCAGCATTAATAGCCTCCATAACTTCATCGGGCATCAGTGATGCAGTATGGGTAGTATAAACACCATAAGCATTGATAAAAGTCCTGAGTCCAAGTTCCTGTATCAAATCTCTTTTAACAGCTGTAGCAGCTACAGCAGACTTAAAAGGTACGCCTGTCAGTCCGCCTGCAAGTGGCGCAACAGATAAATATTTTATAAGGTCTCTGCGTTTCATGAGCGTTAAATGCTAATTACTTTGACAATAAGGAAGCCGAAAATTTATCCAGGTAACAGATACAATTCGCATGTTTCTGCAGAATTGAAGCCGGATAAAGATTACTTACTTCATTTTCAATGGTATCTCTTACTGCTTCAGCTTTTCTGGAATCAGGAACTGAACAGATAATCAGTTTAGATTTACAAATCTGCTTTACTGACATACTGATTGCTCTCTGAGGAACCAGTTCGATAGTCTCAAACCAACCTTCGTTAAACTGTTGTAAACGACATTTGGCATCAAGATTTACAACAATATAAGGATCTTCAATATCAAAATCAGCAGGAGGATCATTAAACGCCAGATGTCCGTTCTCACCTATTCCAACCAATGCTACATCAATAGGATGCTCCTGAATGATCTTATTTAAACGTAAACACTCTGCCTGAGGATCATTTTCTCCGTTAACCAGATGACTTGCCTTCAGCGGACTAACTTGTTGAAGAAAACGTTCCTTTAGATACTTTCTAAAACTTGCCGGGTGGCTTTCGGGTAATCCGATATACTCATCAAGATGGAACATCACTACCTTTGACCAGTCTATTTCTTTATTTTCTATAAGATTTTTCAGGGTTTCAAACTGGCTTGCACCAGTAGCCAGTATAATATTTGCTTGTCCTTTTTCCTTTATTGCATTAATTATTCCCTCGGCTGCTGCAATTGCTGACACTTTACCTAATTCAACCGGATTTTCGGAAATTACTACTTTCATATAATTGTGTATTACTCTTTTAAATTCTAATATGAGTGATAAATTTATTCTGTTTATTTACGTGCAGTTACTGTTATCTCAAACCTTGCGGGACCAATTAATTCTTTAATGCCCATAATTGACCGTGTTGGACGTGGTTCATTGAAATAAGTACGGTATACCTTATTCATTCGATCAAATAAAGTCATATCTGTGAGATAAACCTGAACGGATACCACATCTTTATAATCCATATCTGCTTCTTTAAGAATTACCCCGATCTTATCCAATGCCTGTTTTACTTCTGTTTCAAAATCTTCAGGAATCACTCCGGTCTTCGCATCCTCTCCACTAAAACCTGCCACATAAAGAGTTCCATCAACTAAAATTCCCGGAGTAAAAGGGAGCCCCTGATTATAACCTTCAGGCATAATAAATTTTTTCTCAGAAGTTGCTTTAGGGGATTCTGCCGACTGATTATTAATACAGGAGATTAATCCAAAAATGAGCAAAGCGCCCATCAACATGGTTGATTTCATTTTTCTTTGATTTTTATATTGTTTAAAACTAATGTACAATAAAAAGCTAAGTCTTACAGGTCTGATTTTCAGTTTATTCCTATAGTTCAATTCACCTTAATACAGACAGCAAATACCGGATTGAATAATACCTGAAACATATGTGCTCCTGATTTATTTCTCAGCGTTTTAAATACCTGATCAGAAGGGACATATTCTTTTCATACTCTCTTGTTGAAATGTATTGCTGATCTGAGGAATCTACAATTCCTTTTCCATTTTCATCGCTCAGTTTAGCTGTGTTCATTTCTTTACCATCAGCAGATACAGAATAAGGTCGGCTGATCTGAAGGTGCTTAACCAGCCATCTGTCCTGATCCAGTGCACGAACAATATCATTAACCACCTGATCAGAAGGCAGAGCCAGTGAAGAACTAAGGGAAGTGAAATATCTTTGAGGCAATTGAGAAACGGAAACCTTTCCGGCTTTTAATGGCGAATTTCTGGTAGCTTCCTCTGGTGAAAGCGCATTGATCTTTTTGTACTCATCCTTCAAAAATTGAATATTGATGTTAGCTTTTCCTCCATAATGAGCCAGCAAATTATTGTCATCATAATCCCACCAATATTTTCCATCTTCCACACCCGTGCCCGTGCGATGTGCATAAATTGCTTTATTGGTTCCGGCTTCCACAAATGTGGCATGTGTGCGCGTTCCTCCTAATGTTTTCTCTGCAGGAAGTTTAGAATCTTCCAGCCATTGAATGGCATCCGGAATACGTGCGAGAAACTTTCTGTCGCCTGTTAACTGATAATATTTCATCAGAAGCATGCAGTGAGTATAGGTAAATCCCGGCATTAATGCAGCCGGCTCATAGCTCCGTGCATGGGCAACCTGAAGATCCATATTATATTGCTGTCCCCAGCCACCAAAGGGATTTCCCTGCTGGGTAATCAGATAAAAATTCATCCCTCTGCGGATCGGATCCAAAAGACGTTCTTCTCCGAGAATCGAATAGCAAAGAATCAGAAAATCAATATTTCCTGAGATAACTTCATCATTAAATGTATAATAAGATGAATAATCTTCCTTACCGTTTTTGGGATGATTATTCTTTAAGGGATAACGCTGTGGCCATCCTCCGAGTGGGTACTGGCTATCAACCATCAATTGAATTACTTTATCCAGTGCCGGTTTGTATTTAACATCCATTTTCTGCAAAAAAATTCTCAGTAAAAATGTAGCTGGTCCTGATGCATTGGAATCATCAAAAGTTGTATTACCATAGTAATAGTAATACTCTTCAAAACCCCAGGCATTTTTACCGATTGTATTATACCATTCTTTCAAAGAGCGGTCGCCGGCAAAATCAATCATGTAATTCCATCCGCCTTCCGGACGCTGCCCCCAAATAAGTGCGGCTGCAACCTTTTCAGCAGCCTGATAATAATATTCATCACCGGTAGCGTCATAAGCGTCAAGGAAAATATTGCCCATACTTACTGTACCCGGATCCTGAACCCAAACCTGAGAAGGAAATGCTTCTAGCTCTCCCCACCTGCGTGAAAAATCAGGTAAATACTGCGCAACATAACCTCCATTGACACTTGCCTTCTCAACCATAAAGCGGGTAGCCCTGAGCATTGCCGAACGTGCTTCCTGATCCAGCTTTTTAGTCTGGGAATAACCATCTGGAACAAGTGCAATAGTGAACAAAGCAGCAAAAACGATTCTTTTTATACTTTTCATTAATTTCTGTTTAATACTTTACAATGGATTTAACTTTTGTGATCTGCTCTTCGTTCAGTACAATCTTACCTGCTGCAGCATTAGACTCGAGCTGTTTTACGCTGGATGAGGATGGTATAACCGGTCCCATACCTTTCATAGTTAACATATAAGCCATAACCAGCTGACTTAACTCAATACCCATTTCAGAGGATATTGAGGCTAAAGCATTCAGTTTAGCCATATTTT
>JBAZHY010000285.1:0-3824 GCA_041652175.1 Pedobacter sp. | reverse complement strand
CCAGATTAAAAAACTGCCGGTCGTTGGTCCTGACATAAAGCTCAAATCCACGCTGTACAAGGCTGTCTCTGAATACCGGATCGAGTTTCCCCTTCCGGAATTCAATATTAATTGGAGTAAATGAATGTAATTTGGTTCTGGTTTCCACCCAGTCATAAGTAATGGAATTTACAAAAACCCGGCTCGAAAAGGCCTGTCGCTGATCAAAAACTTGAAAATTACTCGATATTGTAGTATGAGGAACACCATTTTTACCCATTAAAGGTATTCTGAATGGAACTAAAAGCTTAGGGCTTATAATATTTATTCCAAGCTGCAGATCACGACTAAATATTCTATCCAGAAAACTACCCTGTGCTGTTGCATCAAAAAGCACTCCGTATTTGGCTTTTACTTCCAGTAATTCTGCCCCTCCGAATACGTTTCGGTTAGTATAAGTATTTCCAATATTGAAGCCGTTTCTACCCGAATTGAAGGTGTACTCTCCTTCAATTCGATTACTCATTTTCTTAAGAGGCGAAATCTCATAAACGGGAGACAACTTGTTTGTGCTGTCGCTGGCCTTGATAAAATCGATCTTTAAATTTCTGAAAACATTAAGATCATAAAGCCGGTCGTAAGTAAGCTCTTCATTATCAATATTATATTTATCTCCTTTTTTCAAAAATATGTAGCGGGCAATTGGCTTTACATCAAACTTTCCGGAATGATCAATAAATCTGAATTGAGAATCAAGCTTAACCGTATCCGGATTTACGAGATCTGTAAGCCCATTGCTCCTGGCAATCGTAATCTGGCTGTTATCAATGGTATAGATTTGATGCTTAGGTTTGTCGGCCGGGTTAGTTAAAAACAATTTAAGATCAGCTTCACTGTTATTCAGATTACTATCTACATCGAATCTTACATACTGCCTGACGTAATCGTAATAGCCATTTCTTTTAAGCAATCTATAAATTTGTTCACGTTCATATGCCAGAGAATCTGAATCAAAACGCTGACCTTCTTTCACACGAGTAAACTGATCTTTTTCAGAAAAGTATAAAGCAGCTATTGTGGAGTCTTCAATTTCATATCTGATATCCTTAATCTTAAACTCGGGTCCCTGATCTGCGGTAAATATAATGACAGACTTCTGCTTTTCGCTATTAATCTGACTTTTAACCTTGGCATTAAAATAACCTTTGGTTGCAAGGAACTTCTCGATCTGAACACGTGAAATCTCCACAAGTGAGCTATCCAGTAAGTGAGGGGCTTCTCCTATAGACTTTATCCTATCTGTGCGATACTTGCCTTTCCTCGTATTAAAAGTATTGTAAAGTGCAAGATTAAGTCTAGAATTCTGTCTGATATCATTTTGTACAAATGTCAGGGCAGTTTCAATATATTGCTTATCAACCCCCTCCAGTTTAACCTTCTTAATCAGCGACTGATCATCGGCTATATAATGTGTAGCATTACACGAAGTAAATATTATAATCAAAAGCAGTATACTTGCAAATGAGGTGCTACGGTATATAAGATATGATTTCAAAGTCTCAAATAAGTTTTATAAAATCTTTACATCAAAAAAAGTTCCGAAAAGAACACGGTCTTTTCCTGGTTGAGGGTTATAAATCATTTTCAGAATTTATTGATTCCGAATATGAAATCGATTCAGTCTTTCATACTGATGATTTGAGCCCAAAGTTGAGCAAATTATCACAAAATATAAAGATATATCATGTCAGTAACGAGGAACTTAATAAGATTAGTGCATTAAGTACCCCCCAAAAGTTATTGGCAGTAATTAAAATTCCCGGGGAATATCAGATTGAACAAAGAGATCTTAAAGGAGCCTTCCATCTTGTGTTAGACGGTGTTCAGGATCCCGGCAATCTGGGAACTATTATACGAACCGCAGACTGGTTTGGATTCAGATACATTATCTGCTCACATGATACTGTAGAGGTGTATAATCCTAAAGTTGTTCAGGCAACGATGGGATCTCTTCCAAGAGTACGATTAATTTATACTGATCTTCTTCACTTTTTTGAATCAGTCAAGCTTCCTGTTTTTGGAGCTATGCTTAATGGAAATTCAATTTACAAGACCGACTTTGGCAATGAAGGTTTAATTCTTTTGGGCAATGAAGGGAAGGGTATATCTACCGAATTGATAAGTAAAATTACGATTCCGGTCACTATTCCTCGTTTTGGAAATGCTGAATCTCTCAATGTTGCAGTATCATCTTCAATATTTTGTTCAGAAATAAGAAGAAATTCTTAAAATTTGTTGGGGAGCAATAATAATTTACTACTTTTGCAGTCCTTTACAAAAGGTCGGGTGGCCGAGTGGCTAGGCAGAGGTCTGCAAAACCTTTTACAGCGGTTCGAATCCGCTCCTGACCTCAAAAAAAAATTAAATTTAAAACCATGGGCGTTACACGTTTAAAAAGAAAAGACAGAAAAAATAAAACCACTTCACGTTTAGAGGTTCAATTTTTGAAATTAGGCCGGAACATCGAAACCGGAAGCCGTTCTGCAGAATCTGCACAAAGTCAGTTAAGCAAAAATAATGCTGTTCTTGCTGCAATTGAGGCTGCTGCAAAAAAATAATTAGATTATCATCTGTTAAAAAGTCCAGATCCAAACCGATCTGGATTTTTTTTGTCCTTTAATTTGGAATCTGCTACCGTAAACTAACTCAGGAAGTCATTTGAAGTCTATCGACGTTCATTTTCAATATTTTTATTTCATCATAAACACACCTTAACGCTGACAGGGTTTAAAACCCTGTCAGCGTTAAATTAAAATGTTAAAATTAAAAAGGGAAAAATATCTTGAACGATGAAAAAAAATATCCCCCCATTATTTCCTGACACTTATTATCACATATATAACCGGGGAATTAATAAAGAAAATCTGTTTAAAGAAAAAAGTAACTACCACCATTTCCTTAAACTTTATTCAAAATACATAAGTCCTATAGCTTACACATATGCCTATTGCCTACTGAGAAATCATTTTCATTTACTAATAAAAACTAAAAACGATGAAACTCTCAGGAGTATAAAACATTTTAAAAAAGATTATACTTCTGAACAAATTATCAGTATGCAATTCAGTCATCTTTTTAACAGCTATGCACAAGCTATAAATAAACGATTTTCGAGAACCGGCGGTTTATTTGAAACGCCTTTCAGAAGAGTGGAGATTAATGAAGAATTTTACTTAATTCATCTCATCAGATATATACATTTAAATCCTCAAAAACACTTATTTTCCGCGGACTTCTCTAAATATCCTTATTCCTCATACCAAAATCTGTTAAAGGGAAAAAGTTTACTATTGGATACAGAAACCGTTATGAAATGGTTTGGGACTAAAGAAGCTTTTAGGAATACCATGAAGCAGATCCTAATTAGTTTAAACTACCTAAGAAATGCCTTTAAGATACGCTTAATCAAGCCAGGACCTTCATAAATAAAACCGGTATATATCTGAACCAGTGAAGCACCTGCGTTGAGCTTCTCAAGGGCATCTTTTGGAGAGTGTATTCCTCCTACTCCAATGATCACAAACTCCTTATTCGAATGATCAGAAAGATATTTCACTACCTCGGTTGACCTGTCAGTTAACGGCTTTCCACTTAGTCCTCCGGCTTGCGAACTCAAATTTTCAGGTACTGACAGTCCTTCTCTTGAAATTGTCGTATTGGTTGCGATTACTCCTGCAATCTTCGTTTCACGAACAATCTGAATAATATCATCCAATTGTGAATTTGTAAGATCGGGAGCAATCTTCAGTAGAATGGGGCGGGTTATACCATTCTTTTCATTTCTT
>JBAZHY010000284.1:0-3828 GCA_041652175.1 Pedobacter sp. | reverse complement strand
TTTCAAAATCAGACCAACTTATTTCTTCCATGATTCAATTATACGCAGCACAGTTAAAACTGTTAAATTTCGATTATTTTCAGCACTTAGCAAATTATTGTATGAAAACAGATCTTATGAAAGCAATGAATGGTAATTAAGTTTTATAAGTTAAAATGAGTTAATGAATGAGATATCGTAAATTTGAAATATGTATTCAGTAAGACTCAGAAAAGGAAAAGAAAAAGCTGTTAAACAAATGCATCCATGGGTATTCTCCGGTGCAATTGAGCATGTTAAAGGTAAACCTGAAAATGGCGATATTGTTATGGTTACTGATAATAAAAATGACTTTCTGGCTTTCGGATTCTATAATAATACATCACGTGTAGCAGTCAGATTACTCGAATGGAATCTGGAAACTGAGATTAATGAAAGCTGGTGGAGAAAAAAAATCAGAACTGCAGTAAAATTAAGGGAATCATTACACAATGAAGATACAAACACCTACCGTCTGATCTTCAGTGAAGCTGATTATCTGCCGGGATTAATTGTTGACCGCTATGCAGATTTCCTTTCAGTGCAAATACTGACATCAGGAATCGAAAGGATTAAACATATACTTTTGGATGAACTGCAGGAACTTCTGAAACCTATAGGGATTTTTGATCGCAGTGATGCATCAGCGCGTGCTCACGAGGGCTTGGAGGCTTCTTCGGGTGGAATTTTGATGGGTATAGAACCTCCTGAATTTGTCAGTGTAAAAGAGAATGGCATTTTCTATCAGGTAAACATTGCCGAGGGGCAAAAATCAGGATTTTATTGTGATCAACGGGATAATCGTCGTATAGTTGCTGAATATGTAAAAGGGAAAAAAGTTCTCGATTGCTTTTCATATTCAGGTGGTTTCAGCCTTAATGCCATGAAAAAAGGAGCTTCACATGTAATCAGTGTCGACAGCTCTGCTCTGGCTCTCGAAACCCTGAAACGAAATATGGAGATCAACAGTTTTAAAGATATTCCGCATCAATTGATCCAGTCTGATGTAAACAAACAATTACGGGCCTTCAGGGAATCGAATGAAAAATTTGATATGATTATTCTTGACCCGCCAAAATATGCCCCCTCGAGGTCTGCCCTCACCAAGGCATCGAGAGCCTATAAAGATCTGAACAGGACAGCAATGCTTTTACTTAATGATGGCGGATTACTTGCCACATATTCCTGTTCAGGAGCTGTCGACATCAGTCTTTTCAAACAAATCCTTGCCTGGGCTGCATTGGATGCCGGTAAGGAAGTACAGTTTATTCAACAATTCTGCCAGCCGGCAGACCATCCTGTCAGATCTTCATTTCCTGAAGGGGAATACTTAAAGGGCTTGCTTTGCCGGATTATTTAATGGATAAAAACTACTTATCCTCAGGAATGTTATGTAAATGAACAGGTTTTTTGCTCTTGTTCATTCTCAGGTTTAACATCTCTACCAGAATTGAAAATGCCATTGCAAAGTAGATATATCCTTTTGGAATATGCTGATCAAACCCTTCGGCAAGTAAGGAAACTCCAATAAGTAAGAGAAAGGATAGTGCCAGCATTTTAACCGTAGGATGTTTATTCACAAAATCACTGATACCTCCGGCAGATAGCATCATAACTAAAACAGCAATAATAACCGCAGCAATCATCACCTCTATATGATTGGCCATACCTACTGCAGTGATTACTGAATCAAGTGAAAAAACAACATCAAGAAGCAAAATCTGCACAATAACTCCTGAGAATGTGACAGCAGTCTTCTCATTTTCCTTATGTTCTTCTCCCTCGAGTTTATCATGAATTTCAGTAGTACTTTTATAGATCAGAAATAAACCTCCTACAATCAGAATCAAATCACGACCGGAAATTGCAAATTTATCTAATAATTCTGTATCGCTTAAACCTACCCAAGCTCCCATATTGAACAAAGGACTGGTTAAAGTCATAATCCAGGTTAATGACAGTAATAATAGCACCCTGGTAATTAAGGCCAGGGCCAGACCCAACTGACGGGCTTTCTTTTGCTCATCAGCCGGCAATTTTGAAGCCATTATTGAAATAAAAATAATGTTATCTATGCCCAATACAATTTCCAGTACTGTCAGAGTAACCAATGAGATCCATATCTCAGGATTTGTCAACCATTCCATAGATTTAATTTTTACCAAAGTAAACTAAAAGCCCGTAGATTTAAAAGCAAAAAACCTCCCACCTTTCAGCGGGAGGTTCTAAACCAATATAAAGCGAACTATAAAAATTTAACACTTCCGTAATTTGACTTGATTGTGATACGGGAATCTGAACCCCTGCCAATATTCCCTTTATAATTTTTAGTAGGACTCCATTTAGAGGAATCAGTACCCTTATTGGTCAGGCTTACTCTTTGTTCATTAAAATTAAATCCTGCATAGCTCACAGTCACATCAAAATTAAGGTTTGCCTCCTGGTCTATTCCAAGTGTCAGTCCGGAATAGGAAGAATTAATCATAAGATTTTTAAGATTCTTATCGACCTCATCAATTTTAAATCCACCGGTATATGCAATATCAAAACTTCCTCCATGACTTAGCTTTGAGATTCTGGCACTGCTATATCTGATATTGGCAGTGAGATCCTCACCTCTTCCAAGTTTTAAACTACCATATGCGACAGAAAGTTTGCCTTTGGAAAAATCATTGATACTTGCAGATCCATAACTTACTTTAACCAGATTAGCAGCATTGTCAAGTATCCCTGATGAAAAAGAACCATAAGAGCTGCTGATATTTACCGGACCGTTAAAATCATCGATCTCTGTACTTCCATACCGGTTAGTAATATCCAGCGGATTCTTTGCCGGCATGTAGATTTCATAGTTAACCTGTACTCCCCGTTTTTCCTCCTTGCCATTTCTGATCTTAGACCAGAAGTTCACAGAAGTTTTCTCAAAGCTGGTCTTGTAACTGATCAGATCGCCACTACGTGAATCATCTATTTTAACACTTTCCAATAATTGGGAAGCGCTGCTTTCGGAAGATTCATAAGCCTTGATTTCAACATTAACCTTAATCTCGTTCTTATTCCAGGTATGCACCGCAACTTTACCATACTGATTACTTATTGAAAGCTTATCATCTCTATCAACTGAGTATGTTTTACTGATTAGTTTTGTCTTCTCAGCCAATCCTGAATATTCCCGGATCTCAGGCCTCTCCACAATGTGATCAAATTCAACCCTGCTCAACTCCCGGGAAAGATCGCGGGTTGCAGAAGCAACAGCATGACCAAGTTGCTCAAAGTCTATTGCTTTTAGTTTCGTACCAATCTGCTTCATGGCCTCAGAAACTTCCCTTTCGACATCTCTGTTAAGCTTGTGTGATGCAGAATCCCGCATTTCGGTTTGCTGAGCATTGACGGCCTCTATAAACAGAAGTGTCAGTGCAAATGCTGTGGCTCTTTTAAATATTTTGTGTATCATTTTTTTGTTCCTTTTTAACCTGATTAATCTGTTGAATTATGTTTAATTGCTGATTTAAAAGTTTAACCTGTGTCTCCATATTCCTGATCATTGCCTTCATTGTTTCCTCCTGATTAGGACTTACAGGAAGGTCTTTCTGTAACATTTTATAGCTTTCTTCCATTTTCCGGATCTCAGAAGAAAATTCCCTGAATAGCTGGGGCTCCTCATTCTCGATATGTTTCAACTCGGCCCGTTTAAGTTCGATCATTGAAGCATAATGAACCTGCTGTCTGGCTAGCCCGGGATTAATATTGCTCAAATCAGCTGATTGTTTAAACTGGTACTGATAGAACCACAATCCCGCAAACAGAATC
>JBAZHY010000283.1:0-3838 GCA_041652175.1 Pedobacter sp. | reverse complement strand
CTTGAAGAAGCTGCTGACACTGCTGCATTTATAGTAAGTCCGGAAGCGAGCTTCTCTACTGCATTTACATTCGACCTTTCCGGAGGAAGGGCTACTTATTAATAATTAAAATACGATTATATAAAAATGGCAAAAAGACAAATTTTTCATCCTGAACAAAAAGACAAGGATTTCGTGATTGGCGCATATTCAGATGCAGTAGAAGTTGATGGTACAGTTTACTTAAGTGGGCAGGGGCCGGCTGATTTTGCTACCGGAACTTTTAAAAGAGGTACAATTGAAGAAGAAACACATCAAACCCTTCATAATATTAAATGCCTTATCGAAGCCGCAGGAGGTACACTGGATGATATCGTAAAATGTTCTGTTCATCTGGCAGATATTAAAGACTGGGACCGCTATAATAAGGTTTACTCTGAATTCTTTACCGGGGTTCGTCCGGCACGTATTACAGTACAGTCAGGATTAAGTTTTGGTATCAAAATTGAAGTTGATGCAATTGCGGTACTTCAGAAGAAATAATTAAAGTATACCGGATATTCAGGGGATCAATCTGAATATCCGGTTAAACTATCAATAACATTAAGATATGTTTTGGGACCAACTTTCGTCAAAGCAGATTCAGTCACTGGATAAGAATATTCCGGTCTTACTTAATATTGCAGCAATTGAACAGCATGGAGCACACCTGCCTGTGGCAACTGATCGTATGATTGGGGAGTATTTTTCAGGTTTGTTGAATAAAGAGCTGGAAAACAAGGTTTTAATTCTTCCAATTGCTGCAGTTGGCTGTTCTGATCATCACATGGGGTTTAGTGGTACACTGAGCTTAAGCCATAAGACCTTTTCAGCCCTTGTGAAAGACATCATTCAGTCTGTTTTACATCATGGATTTTATAATATTATCTTATTGAACAGTCATGGTGGAAACCAGGGTATTATGCAGGTTATTGTTGAACAACTTGGCTTTGCAAATCCTAAGGCTCATATTGTTGGGGCAACCTGGTGGACCATTGCCAAAGAAGATCTTTTAAACATTACTGAAACAGGTTTCGGTGGTACGGGTCATGCCTGTGAGTTTGAAACCTCTCTTATGAAGGTAATCGCGCCTCACTTAATTCATGAAGATCTGATTCAAAAAGGAGCGAACGTTTCGGCATTTCCACAATCCGATGGAGATATGCTGTTTGGAAGTAAAGTTTCTTTTTATCGTACGATGAAAGAAATGACACCTAATGGGGTTTTCGGTAATCCTGTTCAGTCATCTGCAGAAAAAGGTGTCTTAATAGGTAAGGCTGTAACAAAGGCTTTGAAACAGCTTGTTTTAGATATGTATCATCTAAGCGACAGGAAGTATATCAAATAATCTTCCTACCCTTTCTATATAACCAGGAATTTAAATTTCCTGACTCTGCATTTAGTCAGAAACAAAACCTCCCTTCTGGTAGAAAGGAGGCTCTGTTATAGTTATTATTTACTCTTCCGACTTGTTTTTCAGTGCCATCAGTAGCGTATACGAACCTTTAGTTACTATTTCATGATTCGTAAACTTGTCGTTATTTACAATTTCGATAAACTTGTTTTCCTTAACACCGGTTTCGACAGGAAGCATTTCAAATTCTTTATCTGACTTTTTAACGAAAACATAATCTTTACCTTCAAAATTTACGATCGCATCTTCCGAAATGGTAGCGGCATTATGACTCCGTAGCTCGATCTCAGCATTCATATACATTCCCGGCTTTAAACTTTTGTCCTGATTTTCGAAATGGCAATGCACTTCAGCTATCCTTTCAGGTGAGAGATCATTGCTGATCAGACTTATTTCACCTGAATATTTTTTTTCTTCATTATTATTGGAATATGCAATCAATTTTTGTCCGATGGAAAGCTTACCTAAGTCCTTTTCAAATACTTTTAGATTTAAATGTATTGATGAAGGATCAATAATCTCAAACAACACATCTGTAGGGTTAACATATTTTCCTGTATTTACGTTAACCTTCGAAACAAACCCATTAATAGGAGAGTAGACAGAAACAGTTCTCGTGATATTATTCTCAGAAACAGCACCCGGATTAATGTTTATCATTTTAAGTTTTTGTTCAAGTGAACTGAGCATAATCTTAAGATTATTATATTCCATTTGCGTTTGCTGATAGATTTTATCGCTGCTGGCCTTACTTGCATTCAGCTCTTTCTGACGATCAAGTTCTGATTTACTGTAAGCAAGTTTTGAACGGGTAGTAAGATAGTCCTCCTGCATCTGAATGAATTGCTGATCTTCAATAACAGCTATGATTTCATTCTTCCTGATCTGCATTCCGGGTATCAGCCTGGTGGATTTAAGGTAGCCACCCATTGGGATACTCACTGATGCCAGGTTCTGAGGTGGAACATCAATACTTCCGTTTACCTTTATGACTGATGAGATTGCTTTTTGTTCAAGTTTTGAAACGCTGATTCCCGCAGATTTTAATTGGGCATCGCTCAGGCTGACAATGTTTTGTGTTGTCTGATTCTGAGCTTCTGCAGCTACCTCAGGCTTGTCTTTACTACCACAGGATGTGATTATAAATAAGGTCAGTATGATGATTATATTTTTCATTATTATTTAATTTAATTTTTAGAAGCTATAAAGCTTGTACAAGCTTTGATTTTTCAATTTCTATATAGATTTCAGTTTCGTTCAGAAAATATCTTCAATCTTTGTTATTCTTTTGAACTCAGGAAATTTAAACTAATAATACTTTCATTCAGATTCTTGATCAGATCCAGATAATTGCTTTGTATGATCACCGCCTGATTGTTAAGTAATACCCAGTCTAAATAGTTGATTTCACCATTGATGAATTGTTTATTTGCTGTTTCACGAATCACTGATGCTTCTTTTAATGAACTCTTTTCATAATAATCAGTTGATTGTAAATAACTTTCATACTGAGATATCAATGCATTATATTGAGTCCCAAGATTCAGAACCTGATTCTGGTAAGCATTTTCTGCAATGGTCTCTGAAAGTTTTGATGCATTAATTCTGGCTTTTTGTGCACCTGTAAACAATGGTATTCCAATTCCTAAACTAAAAGCACCAAACCGTTTACTTCCGGGATAATAGATGTTATCGGCACCGGTTCCTCTGATACTGGTATTATAATAGCCTAAACTTAAATCAGGAAGCATTTTTGATTTCTCTAAACGGGTATTCGCAGCAGCTATTTCTTTTTGCTGAATAGAAATTCTGGATAGGGGATGTTCCGCAATTACTGCAGATTTATCTGCTTGTATATATTGCAATTTCATCTGCTCAGAATAAGGCTCTATATCCCTGGTTGTATTAAGAAGAAGTCTGAACTGCAAATTTGCCAGTTTGATCTCCTCCCGGAGTGCTTTTAATTGCAGATAAATCGCATCTTTTTGTGTTTGGGCAGTCGCTTTTTCCAGAGCATTACTTTCTCCGGCTTTAAAGCGGATCAGGGCCTTTTTTAAAAATTCTGAATAAATACTATCAGTCTCGGTAAGGAGTTTCTCTCTTTCTTTCAGAACCAGTATCATACTAAATACCTGAGAAACTGCTTTTTTAATCTCTGCTTCTTTTAGGGAAACACTTAAAACTGCCGATTGGTATTCCTCTTCCAGAAGTTTTTTATGATTTGAATATACGCTTGGAAAGCTGAACGACTGGCTGATCCCGAATTTGCTGTCCTTTTACTTACTGTTAATCTGACCGTATTCAGAGTTTAAACTTGCATGTGGAATATTAGCCGACGACTTAATAAGGGCCTGCTGATACTCTGATTTTAGTTTTTCATTTTTAACACTCAGATTGTTTTTCAAG
>JBAZHY010000282.1:0-3855 GCA_041652175.1 Pedobacter sp. | reverse complement strand
AACTTTAGCCGGTAACGGAAAATAAGGGCTCGGCATAGCCCTGTTGATTCCATAGTTTTTTAGTGGCACCACTACCTTCTTTGCCGACAAATCCAGATTTTGTTTAGCAAACTGCCTGATATAAGCAATCAGTTGCCAGCGTTTTTCTTCCGGCAATGCAACACCATATGCAGGCATAATCCCTCTCCCATTACTTAATTTCCAGAAAATTGCACCATCTTTCTGATCAGTAACCTGTTTTTTATGGAAATTAGCAGGTTCGATCTTATATCTGCCCGGCTGACCATCACCAAGACCGTTCTGTCCATGGCAGGTAACGCATAAAGTGTTGTACAACTTCTCTCCTTCCCTAATAAATGACGGAGTAAATGAATACGGGCTTTTTATCGTATCGGCAGATTCAGGAGCTTTCCATGGCTCCTGAAAATTATTATTTGACGTGAATGATAAGAGTATTAAACCTGTGAAACTAAAAAACAGAAAGTAAACAACTTTGTTATTCATATTATAAAACTATAAGACCAATATTCAAAAAGATCATTTGTTAATTTTGAGGGCCTTTACTGGTGTATTATTTATTCCAAAAACAATCTGATTTGCCGGATTCTTTCTTTGACCAATTAACTGGATGCTACGCACATTCCCTTTTATATTCAAACCACTCTTCCATTGCGGGACATAGGTAAACTTACCATTCCCGGCACCATGGAGTAAAATACCATTACTTGCTGTATACTGACCAAATTTGATTCTGGTCCATGAATTATTACCTGCCAGTAGTAAATCCTTCTTACCGTCCCCATTGGCATCCAGTGATGTCATAGCATATACCGGTGCATATTGAACTTCAAGAGGAAGCTCCCTTAATTGGAATGAAGTCCCGGTATTCTCAAGGTAAACTGTTTCAAGTATTTCGGCCTTTAATTCTTTAGCATCTTTTAATTGCTCGGCTGTAAAAAGATCATTGATAGTCGCGTTGGCATATTTATGATACTCAAGAAATTTATTTTTTAAACCCGGAAGCTGATCCATCAAATCATCTCTGGAGGCGGCAGGATAAGAAACACCATCAATATAATAGCAAAAAATAGGGTCTATCGATCCATTTTCGTCGAAATCTTTGTAATATACTTTAAGAGGCTCTTTCTCTGTTGCATGGAACTGAGCATTTAATCCCAGATTGCCAATAATAATATCCTTATCTCCGTCGCCATCCATATCATCAGCATAAATACGGTTCCACCAACCTGAAGAAGCAAATTTGATATAATCAGATGATGCATCCTTTAATTTTCCATTTTGATTTATAAACACCTTGACAGGCATCCATTCACCCACAACAATCAGATCTTCCTTTTTATCTTTATTTAAATCTATCCATAAAGCATCCGTTACCATTCCGGGTGAAGCCAGCTCAGATCCAAATTGTTTTCCGGCATCAGTAAAATTACCCTTTCCATCATTTAAAAGAATTTTGCTTTCCGGTGTACCGGGATACATCCCAGGAACCAACCGTCCTCCAATAAAAAGGTCTTCATCTCCATCAGAATCAATATCCGAGGCTCTGGCTGTACCGGTGCTGATCAGGAAAGCTGGTAGTCCGGTGCTTTTACGACTAAAATTCCCTTTACCATCATTAATATAAATTCTGTCCTGCAATAAAGGATTATCACCTGCGAACTCATACCCTCCGCTACCCACATATAAATCCATGTCACCATCACCATCCATATCAAAAAACTCAGCTGCTGTATCCTCAGACTGAGCATCTGCATTAAAAGCCGGAACAGATTTCAGACTTAACTGTCCGCCGGTGCTCTGTAAGAAAATAGCACCGGCCTGACCGGCAGCCCCACCTATAAACAAATCTTCAAGTCCGTCTCCATTAATATCGGCTTTTGCCATGCATGGCCCTTGTCTTGAAAGATAATTAGGTAATAAAGTCTGAACGGTAAAGTCGTTAAACCGGTTCTCGATATGACTATAAGACAATAAAGGACTTTCAATCAAAAGCTTTTTGGAGGCAGGTATTGGAGAAAACTTCGTTGTTGCTGCAGCATCCTTAATATCAAGTGTAAGTGTCTGGTTAACTTTAACTTCTTTTAAAACCTGTTCTTTATCATTTGGCCAGATCACCTTCAGTGAATCGACAGATTTAATATTTCCAAGACCAAAATTCAGTACAGGATCAACCGATGACTGAAACCCTCTGACAGGAATCTGCTCCTGAAAATATTGCTTACCCTCACTGTAAAGTACAACTTTTGATCCTATACCCAATGAATTGAGTTTATCCCCAATAAGTTTAACCCTTAAAAAACTATGTTTATTCAGTTTTCCGGAATTATTTCTATAGATTGATGCATAATCATTGGTATTATTTACAATCAGATCCATATCACCGTCATTATCAAGATCTGCATATGCCGCTCCTGCAGAAATACCCTTTTGATCTAATCCCCATTCTACATTCTTGTTTTCAAAACGGTCATTTCCTGAATTTCTGAAAGCATAATTAGGCATAACGATAGTTGGCATCTTCTGGATAAAATCTTTAACTGCTGTTTCCTTACCTTCCTGTTTAGCCTTAATGGTTTGATCCATTGTATATTTCAGGAAGTCCATATCGGTATAATCTTTAACATAACCATTTGTTACAAAAAGATCCTTATTCCCATCATTATCAAAATCAGAGAACAAAGCAGCCCAGCTCCAGTCGGTATTTGAGATACCGGCTAACTGGCCAATTTCAGAGAAGGTACCATCACCATTGTTTTTTTGAAGCATGTTCCTGCTGAACTGAAAATAAAATCCTCGATCAAATAAGAACTGCATTTTATCGAAATTTTCTGCCCCCGAATGCATTTTCTGAGTTTTATTATCCTCCGGAAGCATATCCAGTGTTACAAGGTCAGGTAAACCATCGTTATTGTAATCAGCTGCATCAGAACCCATTGAATACATCGAAATCTGATCCATAGATTCTGCCAGCTTATCTGTAAACGTTCCATTACCATTATTCATGAACATGTAATCAGGTTCGTTAAAGTCATTTGAAACATAAATATCAGGCCAGCTGTCACTGTTTAAATCTGAAATTGCTACGCCCAGACCGAAAGTCAGGACATTTGAAGTAATTCCTGTTTCAGTACTCACATCGCTGTAATGTCCATTATCATTACGGAAAAGCTTATTTGAAAAATCAGGATTAACTTGCTTACGCAACTGAACATTCTCCTGAACTCCTGTACTGTATTGTTGTAAAGAATGGTTTATCAGAAACATGTCCAGATCGCCATCTTTATCATAATCAAAAAAGGAAGCTTGTGTGGAATAGCCCTGATCAGCAAGACCATACTCTTCGGCTTTTTCGCTGAAAGTTAAATCACCGTTATTGATGAATAAAAGATTTTTACGTCTGGCAGGATTTATATCTGCTGATCTGCATATATAAATATCCAGTTTACCATCTGCATTGATGTCAACCATTGTTGCCCCGGTACACCAACCCTGCATTTCTGAAATACCACTTTTCTGTGTAATATCTTCAAACTTAAAATCACCTTTATTCAGAAAAAGTCGGTTTTTTACCATATTTCCGGTAAACAAAATATCCTGAAGGCCATCATTATCTATGTCGCCAACAGAAACACCGGCCCCATTATAGAAATAGGAATAGTTCATCACATTCAAATCTTCACCTTCTTCAAGTATGTTTCTAAAATCGATGCCCGTATCCCCTTTCTTCAAACTGGTAAAGAGCTTATCGTCATTACTTCCGCAACCGGATAATAAAAAGCTTAAAACAATGGCTAATGATAATTTTGTGGTTATACACAGTATGATTTGACTTTT
>JBAZHY010000281.1:0-3865 GCA_041652175.1 Pedobacter sp. | reverse complement strand
CAATTTTTATCTTAAAGCAAAGAATCCGGATTGTACGTTTCTTTCAAGCTTCAGCAGCGGATTTCCTGTTCGCCATAATTGCCAACAGGTAAACAAAAATAAAGAGTCGGATTATCAGTCAAAATCCGTTTATTATACAACTCACTAAATTCCATCAATAACCTATCATACAGACACCATTGAAATAATCCATTTGCAAAAGCTTACATATCAGGGATATTTTTTAATTTGGATAATAACAGGCTCTGTTAACAACATTGTTCAGGTGTTTTATTTTACCGGGTTTTTCGTCCCTCAGTAATAAAAACATTAAAGCGTTTTTTGATTATTATTCAAAACAACAATAAATGAAAAGTTCTGCAACAAAAGGGAACCTCTTTTATAAAAATGCCTATCTCTATTTTAGTCTCGCAGCAGCAGTTACTGTTTTTGCATTCTTCCCATCCTATTTTAATAAACTGGCAGCTACAGACCCCGCACATCACTTTCACGGTATTACAGCCACTTTATGGATGATTCTACTGATCATACAACCCTTCCTTTATCGGGCAGGTAAACTTCAATGGCACCGCCAACTCGGTAAACTTTCATTTCTTCTGGTCCCGCTGATCATTCTTAGCGCACTGAACATGGTTCATATTATGATGATCAGAAAAGATTCCTATCCTCCGCTTATTCCATATCAGTTAGCATTCATTGATTTCGCAACCTTAATTCAGTTTCTGCTCTTCTATATTCTGGCTATTTACAAACGAAGAAAAATTCATCTTCATGCACGCTATATGGCCTGTACTGTGCTCGGGCCTTTGATACCGGCACTTACCCGCTTACTTTTCCGATTCCCCTTTATAAAAAGTTTCAACTCTTCCCTTAATATCAGTTATATAATTATAGAAATTGTACTCATTCTGTTATTATTGGATGATAAACGAAAGGGAAAGATCCGTCTGCCTTATGTATTAGCTTTAATCCTGTTCTTAACTCAGCATCTGATAATGAATTTTGTATCCGGGGTAGAATGCTGGACAAGACTAATGGACAATTTCGCCAATCTTAAAATTTAAAAACCGATCATGAAATACCTCTTCATCTTCACCCTTTTAGCTATCAGCATCAACTCATTTTCTCAAAAAAAGCACAATTCTGAAGAGAAAGAAGTTCTTTTAAAAGTACAGCAGTTCTTTGATGCGCTCGAAACCCAGGATACGACACTTTTTAAATCAATCCTACTGCCTGAGGGACAATTATGGGCGATTTCAGAACAGGGAAATGATGTAAAATATTCGATGGGACTGTTCCGCGACCGACTGAAAACATTCATCAATCCGGCAAGGATAATACAGGAAAAAGCACTTTCCTCAGAAGTAAAAATCCATGACCGGATTGCCATGGCCTGGGTGCCTTATACTTTAGACATCAATAGTAAATTCTCTCACTGCGGGGTAGATTTATTCACCATGCTTAAAACTAAAGAAGGCTGGAAAATAGCCACGGCTGCCTATACAATTGAGCCCGGGGGCTGCGCGCTATTGAAGAAGAAATAAACAGGCTCAAGCTTTTGGAAAGGCAAACAGATGCCCTGTTTAAAATCGCAGAAGAATTAAAAAATCGCAATATTATTAAGGAGGGTTAAGCTTAGTAACCCTCCTTAATAAGAAGCAATGGTCTTCAGACCCAATGTATTCAGGATACTAATAATCTGGCAATCTTCTATGAATTTATTGCCTTTACCCCCGGTAATTCCTTACCTTCCATATACTCAAGCAAAGCACCGCCGCCGGTAGAAACATAACTTACCTGATCCTCCAGTCCGAATTTAGAAACTGCAGCAGCCGAATCGCCGCCCCCAATTAAAGAGAATGCCCCGTTTCGTGTTGCTTCAACAACTGCTTCAGCAATAGCTCTGGTTCCTACTTCAAATTTCTCCATTTCGAAAACGCCCATAGGACCATTCCACAGAATAGTTTTGGAATCTGTGACTACAGCAGCGAATAGTTTTGCTGTTTCCGGACCAATATCCAATCCCATCCAGTCGCTTTGAATATCCCCAAACTTGGTATAATCCGTTTTTGCATCAGGCGAAAAAGCATCTGCAATAGTCGTATCAACCGGCAAAATGAGATTAACATTCTTTGCCTTTGCCTTTTCAATCAATGCAAGTGCCAGATCCAATTTATCATATTCACATAAAGATGTTCCAATTTGCCCGCCCTTTGCCTTGGCAAAAGTATAGGCCATACCACCACCAATAATCAGGTTATCTACCTTTTCAAGTAATTTCTCAATCAATAAAATCTTATCAGAAACCTTAGCTCCGCCCATAATAGCAGTGAAAGGCCTGTCGGCATGATTAAGAATCCGCTCAGCATTGGCAAGTTCTCCGGCCATCAGATATCCAAAATATTTAGCTCCCGGAAAGAATTTAGCAATAATTGCTGTTGAAGCATGGGCACGGTGTGCTGTTCCGAAAGCATCATTTACATAAACATTCCCCAGCGCTGCCAGCTTTCCGGCAAAAGCCTCATCCCCTTTTTCCTCTTCCTTATAAAACCTGAGATTTTCAAGCAGCAGAACATCACCACCTTTCAATGCCTTTGATTTAGCCAGCGCATCTTCACCAATACAATCTGAAGCAAACTGAACATCCTTACCAAGCAGGGAAGAAAGATGCTTAACTAAATGTTTTAATGAGTACTTATCATCAGGCCCTTCCTTTGGTCTGCCCAGATGCGACATTAAAACTACGGATCCGCCATCATTCAGGATCTTTTGAATGGTAGGAACAGCCCCGACCATACGATTATCATCGGTAATATTGAATTCTGCATCCAGCGGAACATTAAAATCTACGCGGATAAGTGCTGTTTTTCCTGAAAAATTTAAATTATCTATTGTATTCATATTGTCGTTCTATATTCAATTATTATTGGATCTTTAAGTACATTGCCCGGTGCGGACCGATTCCTTCCATCATAAATTCATCTGAGATAAACTCAAATCCAAGGGAGAGATAAAAACGGTACGCAATCCTTCTCGCATTGCACCAAAGATACTGTGCTTTTAATCCCCGAAGGTAAATGATTGCAAAATTCAGCAATTGATTGCCAATACCCCTTCCCTGAAACCCCGGCATTGTTGCCATTCCTCTCAGCTGATAACCTGTACCTTCAAAACCATCCCTGCCCTGTTTATGAAAACTGCCAATACAGATCAGCTCCTCATCCAGAAAATAACCCAGATGAAAAGAAAACCCATCATCATCCCCGTCAAAACGACAAAGTTCAGGATCAGTCCCTTCCCTTAAAACCAGGCTGCGCAAGGCCAGGGTATCTTCTGTACTGATAAAACGGATCATTTCCTGAGTGCTGCGATTTCCACTACCAGATCAGCCAGTCTGTTAGAATAGCCTGATTCATTATCATACCATCCAACTACCTTCACCAACCCACCAACTATTGAAGTCAGTTCCGCATCAAAGATACAGGAATGAGGATTATCCAGAATATCTACAGAAACAATCGGGTCTGAAGTATATTCCAGGATACCCTTTAAATAACCTTCTGAAGCAGCTTTAAATGCCTGATTAATTTCTTCTGTACTTGCCTTTTTATTCAGATTACAGGTAAAATCGGTCAGCGATCCGTTCAGGACCGGCACACGTATACCTGCTCCCCCCAGTTTACCTTCCAGATGTGGAAATATAGTGGTAATTGCTTTTGCCGCTCCGGTTGTAGTAGGAATGATAGATGCCGAAGCAGCCCTGGCCCTCCTCAAATCTTTATGTGGCGCATCATGCAGATTCTGATCCCCGGTCATGGAATGTACCGTAGTAATATAACCATCAGTAATACCCCAGTTATCATCC
>JBAZHY010000280.1:0-3869 GCA_041652175.1 Pedobacter sp. | reverse complement strand
TTCAGATTCCCGGTATCCCACATTTTTCGCTATTACATATGTTTCTCCCTGCGGGGTAATACCAATAATTCGGGCATCATCTTTATCTTCGCAAATGATCACATCACCCCAGGGGGCAATAGTCAGGTTATCACAATTCTGAAACGTTTCCAGATTATTGGGTTCAAGGAATAACTCCAGTTTTGCAGGAGATTCGCGTTCACGTTCCTGTCCCTCAAATTTGCTTGGGATATATCTGAATATCTGGCCAAAGCTTTTTAAACCACCATTTGTACAGGCAAAGAATAATTCATCCTTGCCATACCAGATTCCCTCGCCGCGGGCAAAACGTGCCGCACCCTGCTGGTATCCTCTCAATCTCAGATCATCATCCGGCGCCTCAACATTATCCAGATCAATCCAGTGTACATCAAAACTCTTTTTTTGCGGAAATCTATCTGATGTCAGACTTTCCCAGTTACGGGTATCGGCACTTTTCCATTCGGTAATTACAAGGCACTGTAATTTGCCGCCCTTATGCAATTCACCAAATTTATTTGGCAGATAACGGTAAAACAAACTATCACCGGTATCTTCTGTCTGATATACTATCCCTTCAGAAGGATGAACCGCCACAGCCTCATGATTAAAACGGCCCATAGGCTTTATCGGCACAGGCGCAGTAAGACCAATTTTTTCAGTTGCAAAAATTTCAAAATTATAGCCATGATCCTTCTCAAGCATCCCTTTTTCACCGCCTTTTACCAGAGTGCTTTCTTCACAGGTTATCCATGAATTCCATGGGGTAATACCTCCTGCACAATTTCTTACCGTACCGATCAGACTTAAATACTGGAGTTCTACTTTCTGCAGCTTTTCATCGTAAACCATATTGCTGGTTCCGCCATAACATAAACGATCTGATTTGCCAAAATCATAGATATCATTTTTATCGACCTTGCTCAGCAGCTCATTATTTTTCCCGAATGGTCCTGAACTTATAGCACCGGGCGATAATTCGTGATTCCTGATCAGGATCATTTTATTATTCTTTGTTTTAAAAACACCCATGCCGTCAAATGCCCCGGGAGTATAAAAGCCATCAGACATCATATCCCCTTTGCGGGATATTACCTGAGCGCTGAATCCTTTAGGCAAACTCAGGATATCACCCTGCTTATGCGATAATGGACCGTAATTGTGTAAAAAGTTAGTTTCTTCCAGAAAACCCAAAGCCGCAGCATTGGCAGCAAACTGATTTAGTCCCAGAAAACCCAGACTTACTAGTCCTGAATTTCTAATGAAATCCCTTCTTGTATTGTTCATATGATAAAAATAATCCTTATTTCTCAGAATAGCTTAAAAGTCGGGGCAAATCTGCTATTTGTAAATGAAGAATCTGTTACCCCGATGTGAAGAATTATACCTGCAGCAAATCTTAACCGATAAAGCGGGTTGATTGGAAACTGAAAATCAGGCTCTGACTTTTCCAATATTTGGCAAAAAAGCTGTAATCAGGCCAATTAAAGGTAAATAAGCACAAACCTGATATACATATTCAATACTGGTCTGGTCTGCCAGCTGCCCTAATACTGCCGAACCAATTCCGGCCATGCCAAATGCAAAACCAAAAAATAAGCCCGAAATCATACCTACTTTGCCCGGAAATAACTCTTGGGCGTATACCAGTATCGCAGAAAATGCAGATGCCAGAATCAAACCGATAGGAATGGTTAATATGATTGTCCAGAACAAATTTACATGTGGCAGCAGCAAAGAAAATGGTGCAACACCCAGTATAGATGCCCATATTACATATTTCCTTCCAATCCGGTCGCCCAGTGGCCCTCCGATAATCGTTCCGGCTGCCACAGCGAAAAGAAATATAAACATGTACACCTGAGAATCCTGTACCGATACACCAAATTTGTGAATGGTGTAAAAAGTATAATAACTGGTCATGCTGGCCAGATAGATATATTTGGAAAAGATCAGGATCAATAGAATAAATACTGAAAATATGGTCTTATTTCTGGATAATACCTGTACCTGATGATGTTCTTTTCCTGGACGTCTGGCTTTAATCCTGACTTTACGCTTATACCATTCGCCAACTTTAATAAGCAGGAAAATAGCGATCAAGGCAAGCAATGAAAACCATATAATATTGGATTGACCGTAAGGTACAATGATCAACGCCGCAAGTAAGGGGCCAATGGAACTTCCGAAATTACCCCCTACCTGAAAAACAGACTGGGCAAATCCTCTTCTGCCACCGGAGGCCATATGAGCAACACGGGATGCCTCGGGATGAAAAATAGAGGAGCCGGTCCCTACCAGTGCAACGGCAACAATCAGAATCTCAAAACTTGGTGCACGCGATAAAAGTACAAGCCCAATTAGTGTAAATGCCATCCCGATTGCCAGTGAATATGGCTGAGGTTTACGGTCGGTATAATAACCCACAAAGGGTTGAAATAATGATGCTGATAACTGAAAGGTCAGAGTGATTAATCCAATCTGGGTAAAACTAAGTTTGAAAGAATCCTTCACCACCGGATAAATAGCAGGAATTATCGACTGCAATGTATCGTTCAGCATGTGGGATGAACTGATTGCAATCAGAATTGGAAATACTGTTTTACCGGCTGTCCTGGCATTTTCTTTTAAGCTCAGATTTGCATTCTGCTCAATTACCTGCTTATTCATTTATATCTATCCTAATTGCAAATATTAGCCCTAAAATTTAAAAACTAAGAACACCCGCAAATTAAACCGGCCGGTGATGGATTAATCTCAAATAATGAAAGATTTGTTCTTTCAGTCTAAACAAAAGCTCCTTTATTCTGCAGACTCTCCCGCAAGTACCAGACTGCTTTATTCTTATCTGCCCTATCTCCGATCCTGATTATATCACATAGGGCAAGCATTTTGTACAAAATTCTATCCTTTTTCACGGCTTTAACAATGGTGGGGTAAAGTGGAATAATGCTTTGCCCTCTTTCTTTACCCTGCTCATCTGCCCAAACCAGCTTATCTTCAGAAGAAAAACTCAAATAAAGGGAAGACTCCGAATGCGCAGTGTAAAGTCCCTGTCTTACCGGACCAAGTTGCGCAGGGAATACATAAGAAAGTCCGAATTCCAAGAATTTTAAGAATGCTTCCTTATCCACTTCCCTGGTAGCCGGGTCAAGTAATCCGGCAATTGTGGAGCGGTTTAGAGATTCACAGACCTCGGAGGCACTAATAAAAAGTTTGGAAGAAAGATCTTTAATACGAATATCCTGACCACCGTCAATAATCAGTTTCAATAGAATAACTATATCCTGAGGGCGCATGCCCTTATGCTCTTTCATGAAGGAAAGATAAATATAAATACTCAATATCGCAATTCGCGAAAAGAAATATTTTATATAAGTATCTGTATAATAATAGATTATTAAAAGAAATTGTACTTCCCTACAAAGGGGCTCCTACCTGCAAATCACAGCGATGACCTGGCTGACCATGCGGAGGATTAACTTTTAAACCTGCCGGTGCTGCCGGTTGAGGGCTTTGAGGTTGGGGAACCGCTGCCGGAACTGCTGCACCATTGGCATCGGTCAGTGGTGCTCCTACCGCAAGATCGCAGCGGTGATGAGGAAGCCCGTGAGCAGGGTTATTCTTTGGAACCTCTCCTGTGGCATCTGTCGGCATTGGTGGAATACCCTGAGTAGAAAGCGCCGGTTGAGCCGCCTCATTTCTTTCATTCATTGCCACTCCAATGATGGTAGCACCTGCAAGCACTACCCCTGCAACTATTACGATAGTTTTCATCCGTTTATTTTCTTGTTTTATTTGTCAGGTAGACCTTTTATGATTAATTAAGATATTGATTCCACTTATAATCA
>JBAZHY010000279.1:0-3876 GCA_041652175.1 Pedobacter sp. | reverse complement strand
ACAGCATTATTCAGGCTCACAGCATAATTGCTGAAGCTGAGTGCAATGTCTTTAACCTTAAATTCAGATTCAAGCTGAGCATTCAACTGTTTTAAAACCGCTGACGACTGGAATACACCTGCATTGATTTTATTATCATTTAAAAAGCCTGCATTATGCTGAGCTGCATGATCAGCAGTTAGGAATACTGTATAATTTCCTTTTCCAACCTTGGTATCAAGATGGCCAAACAGAGTTGCCAGATCACGGTCAAGTCGCAGGTAAGTATCTTCAACCTCTATGGAATTTGGTCCAAACTGATGACCGATATAATCCGGGGATGATACACTGATTGCCAGAAAGTCTGTCACTGCATCAGCACCCAGTGCTTCGTTATCAATTGCAGCCTTCGCAAGCTCAAGGGTCAGAGTACTTCCATAAGGAGTACTGGTTAGTAATCCTAAACCACGGCTAAGCATTTCCGATGTTTTAACCGGGAATGTCGGACTTTCGGTACCTGGAAATTTTCCTTCATAAGGTGCATTATCCTTACTGCTTTGAATGTAAGTCTCAATTGGATAAAGTGTGTTCCAATCTTGTTTCAGATATTTTTCCGGTAGTTTTTGTTCATTAAACCTGGTAAGCCATGCCGGAAGCTGGTTCATATAATAAGTGCTGGTAACCCAATTTCCTGATTTACCGTCATACCAGTAGGCAGCATTGGCCGTATGTCCGCCAGGTAATATTGCCCCGCGATCTTTTGAGGCAATTGCAATAACTTTTGATCTGAAATTTGTAGCCAGTCTGAGTTCATCAGTCATGCTGGTAACCAGTAGATTTTTAGGCGACATTTTGCCTACATCCTCAGTGCTGCTACCTACAGTTTTTACGGATGAATCTGCTGCACAGTACATGTTTTTACCTGTTGCCTGTATAATCCAGTCGTTACCAGTAATGCCATGTATCGCCGGGACAGAACCTGTATAAACAGTCGAATGCCCGATTCCGGTTACACTTGGAACATAATTAATATAAGCATTTTCGCAGGAGAAACCTTCCTGAAGCATTCTTTTGAAGCCACTGTTCCCATAACGCTCATAAAAACGGTAAAGGTAATCCCATCTCATCTGATCTACCATTATTCCAACAACCAGTTTAGGGCGTGGAACACCCTGGGTTTTTACTTGTGTTTGTGTTTTTGCCTGCTGGGCATTCAGAGAAAGTGTACAGCAGCTCAGAAGAGTGATAAATAGAGCTTTAATTCTCATTGGATTAGTATATCTAAATAATAGTTTAAAAATATGAATTATTGATAATTGAAATGCAGTTTAACCAATTTTGTCAATGTCTGTTAAAGGATAGAGGTAGTTGCATTTTGTCAGAACTTGATTTTTAAAAATGACAAATCAGCTTTTATACCGGAATGGAAGTTTTTGGCGGGGTTAGTGATTTTGAATCCATAACCACTTTGCCAATATAGACAGCGCCTTTTTCAACTTGTAAAGTTCCGGTATGAATTTCACCTGTAATTTTTCCGGAACTTTTAATATCTATAGAGTCTGCTTTCACTATCCCGTTTACTGTACCAAAAACAACAAGTTCTGAAGTATTAACATTACCCTCAACAAGTCCGTTTTCTCCAACGATCAGACCTTCTTTAATGATGACATCCCCTTTAATATTGCCATCAATCCTGACGAATACATCAGACTCTATCTTTCCCTGGACCATACATCCTTTGCTGATCAGGGTTGGCGTAGAAGACCCTTGTCCGTTTTTCTGATTTTTCATTAGTTAATGTACGTTCAGATAAGTTTTAGGGTTAACAGGTTTTCCGTTTTTTCGCACTTCATAATGCAGATGATTTCCTGTTGAATATCCGGTAGACCCCACATTTCCTATAACCTGTCCTGTGCCGACAATCTGACCGGCCTTAACATTGATTTTTGATAAATGCCCATAAAGGGTTTCAAGATTATTTTTATGTCTGATCCTGACACATTTTCCATAACCCTGATACCAACCGGCCGTAATTACTTTTCCATCTGCAGTGCTTTTTACCGGATCACCCTTTCTTCCTTTAAAATCGAGACCTGCATGGAATTCAACCCTTCCTTTTCTTACCGGATCACCTCGATAGCCAAAGGTTGAATTTACAATATAGTTTGAGGGATAGCCCATTGGGGTAAATGCAACACCTACAAGAATTTCTTTGAGCCTTTCGTCGTACATGGCATAGGTTTCTTCGGGACTAAATCTGGTTTCAGACTCGTTATTACCTCCGATACCATCAATGCTAAAACCCTTTACACCCCTTTTAATAAGGTACTGATTGATTTTTTTTAGTTTATCTTCTATTCTTTGAATGTAGTTTATAGCTTCCAGGGTGTCTTTGGGTACCGGTATTTGTTTCCTGAGCCGGGCGATTTCCAGGTTGTAAGCAATTTTTTCCTTTTCAATCCGATTGTTCTCCATCGAAAGGAAAATGATAGTGCCTGCAAGTCCGATAATTGTAATGATTAAAGATGCAGCATAATGCTTTAATCTCTTCAGATGCTTTGTTTTAATTCGTAAAGATTTTGTTTCTTCCTGATTAGAACCGACAATTAGTACAGTACTTACGTCTGCTTTTGATTTCTTCATTATGCGAAATAATGGTTTAAACCCATTTTTGACAGTGTTTGAATAGCAAGGCTATGATACATTATTTTTATTGTTTTTTTTAAACAAATTCTCAATTTAATAGTAAGTTTAAAGTATGTTTACTCATAGCAATAAAAAAAAAATTAAATTAGGGCCTGTTTTTTAAGTGTTATTACTTAAGGTTCCGGTATTATTCAGAAACAGAATATTTACCTTAAAATCTTCTCCAACCCTACAAGGCTGGCAAAAATAAGGAATTAAATAATTTACATATAAACCCAAATCAAATTCAGCATGTTTGCAATCCAGTCGTTTTCCAGTCTTATTGAAAACAGTAACGCTAACCTAAGCAACACATCCAAAGATCTATTAAATGGTCTTAAAATTTTCCACGACAATCAATGGTACATTTGTGGTAATCTGGCTTTGAATGAGGGCCAGCTTCCTCATAAGTTCATTAATTCAGCGCCAACTGATCTGGATTATCAATTACTGGTTAAAGCTGCTTTGCTTCTTATTGCTGATTCGGTTGAACAACCCATAACTTTAACAACCGGATTCCCTTATTCCACCTACAGGATATACAAAGATATGGCTACAGATTTTCTGAAGAAAACCCATATCATCGAGTATGATGCCTCAACTTTCAGCAATACAGGCAAAAAAACTGTCATTCTTGACGTTCAGAATGTTGAGGTAATTCCCGAGATTGTGGGATGTACCATTGCTTTGAGAAAGGGTGAGCAGCAGGCTGATGGAAATTTCTTTGTACTTAGCTGTGGATTCGGAACATTTGAATCGGTACTTAGTATGGAATCGGGTATTGTGGAGCAAACTATGGTAAGTACTCATGGGATGAGGTATGCTGTAAATATGATGATCAGTGAGTTAGAAAAAACTCATTATCTGGGCTTCAAAAATGCTCATCTGATGGATGATGCTTTCCAAAAAGGTTATATTATTCTTAACCGGAAGAATGTGGATCTTAAGGATCTCAGAAGATCTGTTTTGCGGGCATATTACAATGAGGTAATCTCTCCGAACCTCAGAAATGTAATTACCGACACAAATTTAATGAAGACAAATAAGGTATACCTTTGTGGAGGTGGTATGTATTATCAGGATCTAGTAGATTGCTTTAAAAATGAATTCGGTGATATTGCTCAACTGGAATTTGTTACTGATCCTGCGAATCTCGCAAGTAAAGGTTATGCATTAAATTCTATGCGGGTTTCAGGTGGTCAAAAGCAGTCG